>JALVRJ010000372.1 GCA_027031305.1 Hyphomicrobiales bacterium
ACCGGCGCTCCGGTATTGCGCACGCAGACTTCCAGCGGCAGGGCCAGCAGCTCGCCACCGGGCTGGGCGATGCGAACCCCCGGGCGGTAAGCCGTCCGCAGCTCCATGATGCCATTGTTTTCTGACTGTTGAATGGCTTCCGCAGCGTTCTTCAAGAGGTTTATGAAGGCCTGCACAAGCCGGTCACGGTCGCCAAGCACCCTAGGCAGGGAGGGATCGTAAAGCTCGCGGATGGGAATGCCGGCGGCGAAACCGGCCTCGGCGAGGCGCTTCACGTGGTCGAGCACGGTGTGGATGTTGATCGGCTCGTAGGGGCGCGGGCGCTCCTCGCCCAAGGCCTCCATTTCCTCCACCAGGGTGCGGATGCGGTCGGCCTCGTCCATGATGAGGCGGGCGAGTTCGCGGTCGGCTTCGGCCAGCTGGGGCTCGACAAGCTGGGCGGCGCCACGAATGCCGGACAGCGGGTTCTTGATTTCATGAGCCAGCATGGCGGCCAGCCCCGCCACCGTGCGCGCGGCGGCGGCGTGGGAGAGCTGGCGGTCGATGCGCTCGGCCAGCGAGCGCGGCAACAATTGCACGATGACGGCACCGGGCTCGTCGGGCATGGCGGCGGCCTGCACGTCCACAAGGCGGCCGCCGCCGGTGTGCGGCGTGCCCACCTCCAGTTCGTATTCATGCACCGAGGCGCCCGCCGTGCGGGCCAGTTGCAGCACCCGGTGCAACGGTGAATCCCGCACCACCACGCCGGCCAGGCCATGGCGCTTCAGGGTCTTGGCCGACACCTGGAAGAAGCTCTCGGCGGCGGCATTGGCAAACAGGATTTCGTCCCGCGGGCCGACGACCAGCAGCGGGCCCGGCATGGCCGCCAGAATGGCCGCCGCGGACAGTTCCCGTCGCGTCCCGGCATTTGCCACCTTGTCAGGAGTGTTCACATCCGTCATGCCGCCTCCCGGTATCGCATTCGTTCGGCAATATCCCGCAAATCCGCGCGCACGGTGGCCGCCCGCTCGCATCGCAGCAGGCGGCGGAGTAGCCCGCTGGCCTCGTCGGCCTTCAGCCAGCCGCGTTCGCGCCAGTGCAGCAGCGCCGCCTTGAGGTGCTTGCGTGCCCGGCGCAAGCCCGCACGCTCGCCGTGAAAGGTGCACAGGGCCTCGTGCAGGCGGGTGATTTCCACCGCCTGCCGCGCGGGAGAGAGCGGCGCGATGCCGGCACCGGGACGCAGGCTTTCGGCGATCTCGCCGGGCAACCAGGGACGGCCGGTGGCGGCGCGCCCGACCATGACGCCCTCGGCGCCGGATTGCGCCAGCGCGGCGCGGGCGGAGGCGGCGTCCACGACATCGCCATTGACGATGACGGGAATGGCATGGCCGGCCGCGCGCAAGCGGCGCACGACATCGCCCACCGCGCGCCAGTCGGCACGGCCGGTGTAGAACTGCTGGCGGGTGCGGCCGTGAATGGTGATCAAGGCGACGCCCTCATCGGCCGCCATGAGCGCGATGTCGCCGGCGTTGCGGTGCGCGTCGTCCCAGCCCAGGCGTGTTTTCAGGGTCACTGGAGCGCCCCCGGCGGCATCGATGACGGCACGGACGATGGCGCGGGCGCGGGCCGGCTCGCGCATCAGCGCCGCGCCGGAAAGTTTGCCGGTGACCATTTTCGCCGGGCAGCCCATGTTGATGTCGATGATGTCGGCGCCGTGGCGGCGCGCGAATCGGGCGGCGCGGGCCATAAGGGCCGGATCATGCCCGGCCAGCTGCACCATGAACGGAACCGCGCCGGCCACATCCTCGTCGACGGCCCCGATTCGCCTGAAGTGGCGCCCTTCCAGAAGCTCCCTGTCGGCGGCCATTTCCGCCACCACAAGGCCCGCGCCCAGGCGCAGGGCGGCGGCGCGAAACGGCGCGTCGGTAATTCCGGCCATGGGCGCCAGGAAGACATTGTTGCGTGGCGCATATGGGCCGATGTGCAGCGTCGCGATGTCCATGCCGCATATCCCGACCAGTCGACAGCCCAAAAACAAGGCAGAAGAATTTTTTGCTCATTATAACATCATTGCTGGGGATGCCACCCCCTCGCCCACCGTCTGATTGTCGCGTCGGAGAAGCGTGCCCTTGACAGGCGCCGGGAAGCGCGGACCATGCGCGGCAGGACCTTGAAGAAACCGTGCAAGGGAGCGTGCCCTCCATGACCCGAAATGCCGCGCTGGTGGTGGCGGCTGGCTCCGGTTCCCGCGCCGGGGGCGGCCAGCCGAAGCAATATGTCGAGGTGGCCGGCAAGCCGTTGCTGCGCCATTCCGTGGAGGCCTTGTTGGCGCACCCGGCGGTGGACGTGGTGCGGGTGGTCATCGGCGCGGGGCACGAGGCGATGTTCCGGGTGGCCACTGCCGGGCTCGATCTGCCACCTCCGATCAACGGCGGCGCGACACGGCGGGAATCCGTTCACCGGGGGCTCGAGGCTTTGGCCGAAGACGAAGAGGCACGGCCGGAGGTGGTGTTGATACACGATGCCGCGCGGCCTTTCCTGCCAGCATCCATCATCGACAACCTGCTGGAGGCGCTGAAGCGGCACGCGGGCGCCCTGCCCGGCCTGCCGGTGGTGGACACCATCAAGCGCGTTGATGAAACGGGGCTGATTGTCGAGACGCCGCCGAGAGAACGTTTGCGCAAGGCGCAGACGCCACAGGCATTTCGTTTCGCCGCCATCCTCGCCGCCTACCGGGCGGCGGCGGCGCTGAAAGAGGACTTCAGCGACGATTCGGCCGTGGCCGAACGCGCCGGTATGCAGGTGGCCATCATCGAGGGAACGCCATCGTTGCGCAAGGTCACCTACGGGGAAGACTTCCGCTGGGCGGAGCAAGTGGCGCGGCAACTGGGGCTGGGATGAATTGCCGGGAGCCTATCCGCCATCTCCGCTTGAGGAAATCCCCGGATGGGTCTCCAACCGCCCTTCCCGCTTCCCCGCCCAGCCACCCGACCTTACCTTGGCGAGGTGGCCGGGCGGGAGATGGAAACGGCGCTCATGGGGCTCAGCCGTCCTTGAGGATGCGGGTGAGGAGGTTGACCTCCTGTTGCAGGGCCTCGTC
>JALVRJ010000373.1 GCA_027031305.1 Hyphomicrobiales bacterium
ATCAAGTCCACTGTTTCTTCCCGGATGGGGGAGGCAACCAATTCCCTGCTCCTGACCATGAGTTCCCCCCTCAATACACCCGCTTCTGCGGTGGAATGAAGTCGATATCGTCGGTCAGTGTCCAGGTGTGCACCGGTCGGTAGTCCAGACGCACGGCCTTCCGCCCGTCATCCACGAACGCCAAGGAGTGCTTCATCCAGTTGGCATCGTCACGCTCGGGGTAATCCTCGCGCGCGTGGGCACCACGGCTCTCGGTGCGCGCCCGCGCGGAATGAATGGTGGCCACGGCGTTGAGCACCAGGTTCTCCAGCTCCAGCGCCTCGATGAGGTCGGTGTTCCACACCAGCGAGGTGTCGGCGATGGCCAGGTCCTGAAGCCCGTTCCAGACCCGTTCCACCCGCTTCGCGCCTTCGGCCAGCGTCTCGCCGGTGCGGAAGACCGCGCAATCCTCCTGCATGGCCTTCTGCAAGGCCAGCCTGAGCTTCGAGGTGCGGGTGGCGCCGGGGCGGTGGCGCAACTGATCGATGCGCTCCAGCATGGCCAGCCCCGCGTCCTTGGGCAATGGCTTGTGCGGCGCGCCGGCGGTGATGGTTTCCGCCGCGCGGTTGGCCGCCGCCTTGCCGAAGACCACGAGATCGGTGAGCGAGTTCGACCCCAGCCGGTTGGCCCCGTGCACGGAGGCGCAGGCCGCCTGACCGCAGGCGAACAGCCCCGGAACGATGGCGTCCGCATCGCCCTCCCGCGGGCAGATGACCTCGGCCCGGTAGTTCGTCGGAATGCCGCCCATGTTGTAGTGCGCCGTGGGAATGACCGGGATCGGCTCCTTCGTCACGTCCACCCCGGCGAAAATGCGCGCCGACTCGGCAATGCCCGGCAGGCGTTCGCGGATCACCTCCTCGCCCAGGTGGTCGAGGTGCAGATAGATGTGATCGCGGTTCCTGCCCACCCCGCGCCCTTCGCGGATCTCGATCATCATCGCCCGGCTGACCACGTCGCGCGAGGCCAGGTCCTTGGCGTGCGGCGCGTAACGCTCCATGAAGCGCTCGCCGTTGGCGTTGGTCAGATAGCCGCCCTCGCCGCGCACGCCCTCGGTGATGAGAATGCCGGCGCCATAGATGCCGGTGGGGTGGAACTGCACGAACTCCATGTCCTGCACCGGCAGGCCCGCGCGCATGACCATTGCGTTGCCGTCACCGGTGCAGATGTGGGCCGAGGTGCAGGAAAAATAGACGCGGTTGTAGCCCCCCGTGGCAAGAATGACGGCATGGGCGCGGAAGCGGTGAATGCAGCCGTCCTCCAGCGACAGCGCCACCACGCCGCGGCAGACGCCATCATCGTCCATGATGAGGTCGAGGGCGAAATACTCGATGTAGAACTCAGCCTTGTTGCGCAGGGCCTGGCCATACATGGCGTGCAGCATGGCGTGACCGGTGCGGTCGGCGGCAGCACAGGTGCGTTGCGCCGGCGGCCCCTTGCCGAAGTCGGTGGTCATGCCGCCGAACGCCCGCTGATAGATGCGCCCTTCCTCGGTGCGCGAGAACGGCGTGCCCCAGTGCTCAAGCTCGATGACCGCGCGCGGCGCCTCGCGCACCAGGTATTCGATGGCGTCCTGATCGCCCAGCCAGTCCGAGCCCTTCACCGTGTCGTACATGTGCCAGCGCCAATCGTCCGGGCCCATGTTGCCCAGCGCCGCGGCGATGCCGCCTTGCGCCGCCACCGTGTGCGAGCGGGTGGGAAAGACCTTGGTGATGCAGGCAGCCCTCAGCCCCGCCTGCGAACACCCCACCGCCGCCCGCAGCCCCGCGCCGCCGGCGCCGACGATGACCACGTCGTGCTCGTGCTCGATGACGCGATAGGCGCGATCGCCAATGGCGAACGTGGTGACCGGGCCGGTGCCCTCGATGTGTTCCTGTCCGCTCATGGCTGTCCGGCTATCCCGTTCGCTGTGTCCGCAATGTCCGTGAAATCGACGAAACGACCATCTCGCCGCCTCACAGGCCGAAGGTCACCCTGCCGACGCTGATCAGCGCCAGGAAGAAGATGGCGGCGCAGAACAGCACGTTGGCCGTCAGTAGGGTGTATTTCAACAGTTCGTGGTGCACGTAGTCCTCGATGATCACTTGCATTCCCAGCTTCATGTGCCAGCAGAAGGCGGCCGCCGTGAACACCAGCCCCGAGGCCACCAGTGGTTCGCCGACGATGCGCCGCGCGCGTTCGTAATCCGCCCCCGCGAGCAACACGAAAAGCACGGCGAGAAACATCAACAGGATGAAGCTGACCGCAGCGGTGGCGCGCTGAGCCATGAAGTGGCCGGTGCCGTCGCCGGCCGAGCCAAGGCCGCGGGCCCGGCCCAGGGGCGTGCGGAAGCTTCTTGTTCGCGGATGCGTGTTCCCGGTGCTCATGTCATGACCCCCAGCAACCAGATAACAAGCGTGCTGATGATGGCGAGAGCCAGGGAAATCAGCCCCAGGCGCTCCGCCGCACGCACGGAAAAGCAGCAATCGGCATCCCACAGCAGGTGGCGAATGCCGCCGAAGGCATGGTGAAAGAGCTGGTAGAGAATGGCGAACAGCACGATCAACCCCGGCCACGAGCGGAACATGGCGTCGACATAGGCGAAGTATTTCGGCCCCGAGGCCAGGCCCATGAGCCACCAGACGCCGGCGAAGGTGGCGAAGTAGAGCACCGCGCCGGTGATGCGGTGGAGGATGGACATGGCCATGGTCAGGTTCGGCCGGTAAATCTGCAAGTGCGGCGAAAGCGGCCGGGGGCTCTTATGTCGATCGCGATGGGACATGGCGCGCGCCCTTCCGCTGTGCGGGCGGGATGAACTGGGGAGGTGGGACAACGCACACGCATGGCTGGCCTTCGCGTGTCGCTGCCGAACCGGATCGTTCCAGGCGCGAGATTATCGCAAGCCGGCGCGCCGCGCTAGACAAAATTTTCTTGATCGGCGGCGCCGGGCGCGGACAGGGGCAGGGTGAATGCGAGACCCCATGAGACGAGGGCCTCCCTGCCCACGGGCCGGGTGCACTCAGGCCTTTTCACACAGGAGACGGCCGATGCCC
>JALVRJ010000374.1:0-590 GCA_027031305.1 Hyphomicrobiales bacterium
ATATCAGATGTGGCGGAGGAAGACCTCTTGCACGCGGTGATGCGCGCCCTTGCGCAGGATGAGGTCGGCGCGGGGGCGGGTGGGACGGATGTTCTCGCGCAGGTTCACCAGGTTGATGGTTTCCCAGATCTGCGAGGCTACGGCCTCGGCCTGCATGTCGTCAAGCGCCGCGTAACGGTGAAAGTAGGAACGCGGATCGGCGAAGGCCGTCTGCCGCAGCATCAGGAAACGCTCGACATACCATTGCCGCAGCAGGCCCTCCGGTGCGTCCAGATAGAGCGCGAAATCGAAGAAATCGGAGACGAAAGGAATGGCCTTGCCATCGCGGGGCAGGCGGCCGGTCTGCAACACGTTCAATCCCTCGATGATGAGGATGTCTGGCTGGTCGATCTCGATGAAGGCGTCCCGGACCACGTCATAGGTCAGGTGATCGTAGACCGGAGCGTGGACGTTGCGGCGGCCTGCGCGTACTTGGGGCGCTTTCAGTTTGAGCGCAAACGAGTTCGCGATAAGGTAAAACTCTTGTCCGGTGGCGAGCGTGCTCGGGTGGCTCTGGCTAAGATGCTTATCGAGCCGGTCAATCTGCTCTT
>JALVRJ010000374.1:600-9111 GCA_027031305.1 Hyphomicrobiales bacterium
TCGGTGAGAAAACGCAGCAGACGCGGCAGGTCATAGGATTCGGGAAAGCCCTTGCGCCCCATCAGGCCGCGCCTTTGCAGCTCGGCATTGGGCAGCAGGAAGCCGTCGGTGGGCACCAGGTCGACGCGCGGATGATCGTCCCAGCGCGAAAGGAGCTCGCGCAGCAGCCGCGCGGTGGTGGACTTGCCAACCGCCACGGAACCTGCCATGCCGATGATGAAGGGGACCTTGCGGCCGTTGCCGCCGAGAAACTGCTGGCGCGCCCTGAACAGCCGCTGCATGGCAGCCACGTGCAGGTTGAGCAGCCGCGACAGGGGCAGGTAGACGGCTTCGACCTCCTCCAGGTCGATTTCCACCGCCACGCCGCGCACCTTTTCGAGGTCGGCTTCGGTCAGCGTCAACGGCGTGTCGGCGCGCAGGCGCGCCCATTGCGCCCGGGTGAAATGGCGAAAGGGCGAGAGGGCTTCCAGGTCCAGCTCGTCATGCGCGGGCATGGCGGCACCTCCGGAGGCGGGCGGGGCTGGCCGCGCGGTTGGGGTGGCCAGCGGAAATACCACTTGTTGCCGTTGCCCTGCCTTCTGGCCCATAATCGCCGCGGCTGGCAACTCTTTTCGTGCATTTCGCGCGGTTCGTGCGTCCTGGACAAAATGGGGAGACGGCATGGAGCACATCGGCATCATCGGGGCGGGCGCGTGGGGCACGGCGCTGGCGCTGTCGTGCGCGCGGGCGGGGCACGCGGTTTCGCTGTGGGTGCGCGAGCCGGAACTGGCGGAGACAATGCGCCGGCGGCGGGAGAACGTGCGCTATTTGCCCGACATCGCCTTGCCGGAGGCCATCATGCCGACCAACGACCTGGGCGAGGCGGCGGCGGGCGAGGTGCTGTTGCTGGTGACGCCGGCGCAAACCACGCGCGAGATGCTGCGCGCCCTGAAGATGGTGGGCGCGGTTGACGAAAAACCGCTGGTGCTGTGCGCCAAGGGCATCGAGGTGGCGACGGGAGAGTTTCTGAGCGACGTGGTGGGCGAGGAGGCGCCGGCCTTCACGCCGTTCGTCCTTTCCGGCCCGAGCTTCGCCATCGAGGTGGCGAAGAACCTGCCGGCGGCGGTGACGCTGGCCGGCGAGGACATCGAGCGGGCGCGCGAATTGGCGCGGCTGCTGGCGCATCCACGCTTTCGCATCTATTCGTCCGATGACATCATCGGGGTGCAACTGGGAGGAGCGCTGAAGAACGTGCTGGCCATCGCCTGCGGCATCGTCGCCGGCATGGGACTTGGCGATTCCGCGCGGGCGGCGCTGCTGACCCGGGCATTTGCCGAAATGCGGCGGCTGGGGCGGGCGCTGGGAGCGCGGGAGGAGACGCTGAGCGGCCTTTCCGGCCTGGGGGACCTGATGCTGACGGCGACGTCGGCCAAGTCGCGCAATTACACGCTGGGCGAGGAGCTGGGACGCGGGCGGTCGCTGGATGAGGTCATGGGAGAGCGCATCACGGTGGCGGAAGGCGTGTTCACGGCACAGATCGTCACCCGCATGGCGCAGGAACACGGCGTCGACATGCCGGTTTCGGAGGCGGTGCGGCGGGTGGTCACCGGCCAGTCGAAACCGGTGGAGGAGGTCGAATGGTTGCTTTCCCGCCCGCTGCGCGATGAAACCGAGCCGGCTGGCTAGGTCCGATGCATCCAGGGCAAGGCTTTTGGCGTTGACTTGCGAAGAATTTCGGGGCTATAGCCTGTGCCAGCCAGTTTTATCGCAGCAGACATGCGCAATCGGCGACGCGCCTTTCGTCCGAGGGAGAGAGGCGGCGTTGGTTATTGACGTGTTTACGGGCGGAAGACTCCGCCAGCGGATCAATCAGGGAATGCCCGCCATGAACATCATCGAACAGCTGGAAAAGGAACAGGCGGAGAAGATCGCCGCGAAGCGCCCCATTCCGGACTTCCGCCCGGGCGACACCGTGGTGGTGGCGGTGCGGGTGACGGAAGGCGAACGCTCGCGCATCCAGAACTTCGAGGGCGTGGTGATCGCGCGCAATGGCTCCGGCCTGAACGAGAGCTTCACCGTGCGCAAGATTTCCTACGGCGAGGGCGTGGAGCGCGTGTTCCCGCTGTACTCGCCGAACATCGAGGAAATCAAGGTGGTGCGCTATGGCCGCGTGCGCCGGGCCAAGCTGTATTACCTGCGTGGCCGCACCGGCAAGGCGGCGCGCATCCCGGAGCTGCTGCCGCACCAAGTGGCCAAGCGCAAGGCCGCCGCGGAGAAGGCCAAGGCCACGAAGCCGGCCGAACAGGCGGAGGCAAAGGCCGAGGCCGGCGGCGAGGAGTGACGGCCGCGCCCGCGGGACCGCATTGTTCCGACATGGCCAGGCCGGGCGCGCGTCCGGCCTATGTCGCTTCGGGCTTCGGTGCCACACCTTTCTCCAACGGTTCCGTTCGCAATATCGAACATCGGGCTTGACAGACCATGGCCGGCAAGACGCTGTATGACAAGATCTGGGACGCGCACGTCATCGAGACGAACGAGGATGGCTCGTCGCTCATTTTCATCGACCGGCATCTGATCCACGAGGTCACCAGCCCGCAGGCCTTCGAGGGGTTGCGGGCGGCCGGCCGCACGGTGCGGCATCCGGAAAAGACCCTCGCCGTGGTCGACCACAACGTGCCCACCACCGACCGCAGCAAGGGTATCGAGGACCCGGAGGCGAAGCTGCAAATCGAGACACTGGCGAGGAATTGCGCCGAGTTCGGCATCACCTATTTCGACGAGCACGACGAGCGCCAGGGCATCGTGCACGTGGTGGGGCCGGAACAGGGCTTCACGCTGCCCGGCACCACCATCGTGTGTGGCGACTCGCACACCTCCACCCATGGTGCCTTCGGGGCGCTGGCGCATGGCATTGGCACTTCGGAGGTGGAGCACGTGCTGGCCACCCAGACGCTGATCCAGAAAAAGGCGAAGAACATGCGCGTGTGGGTGCGCGGCCAGCTTCCCGACGGGGTGACGCCGAAGGACGTGATCCTGGCCATCATCGGCGAGATCGGCACCGCCGGCGGCACGGGCTATGTCATCGAATACGCCGGCAACGTGTTCGAGGAAATGTCCGTCGAGGGGCGCATGACGGTGTGCAACATGTCCATCGAGGCCGGGGCGCGCGCCGGGCTGATCGCTCCGGACGAGAAGACCATCGAATATTTCCGTGGCCGGCCGATGGCGCCGAAGGGCGAGCTGTGGGACAAGGCGGTGGCCTACTGGAAGACGCTGAAGAGCGACGATGATGCGGTGTTCGACAAGGAGGTGGAGCTGGACGCCGCCAATCTGCCGCCGCTGGTGACCTGGGGCACCAGCCCGGAGGACGTGGTGTCGGTGAACGGCCGCGTGCCCGACCCGGCGGATGTGGAGGACGAAACGCGGCGGGCCATGATCGCGCGCAAGCTGGACTACATGGGCTTGCGGCCGGGACAGAAGATCACCGACATCCCGGTGGACGTGGTGTTCATCGGCTCGTGCACCAACGGCCGGCTGGAAGACCTGCGCGCGGCGGCCGCGGTGGTGCGCGGCAAGACGGTGAACCCGGCGGTGAAGGCGCTGGTGGTGCCCGGCTCCGGGGTGGTGAAGGAACAGGCCGAGGCCGAGGGGCTGAACAAGGTGTTCAGGCAGGCCGGCTTCGAATGGCGCGAGCCGGGCTGCTCGATGTGCCTGGCCATGAATGCCGACAGGCTTCAGCCGGGGCAGCGCTGCGCCTCCACTTCCAACCGAAACTTCGAGGGGCGGCAGGGTTTCAAGGGACGCACGCACCTGGTGTCGCCGGCCATGGCGGCGGCGGCCATCGCCGGGCATTTCGTGGATATTCGCTCGTGGGAGTGACGCGCCTTCCGGTGGCGGCGAGCGGCGCGTTCGCCCCACCTGTTCGCATGATGGCGGGGCGCGGGGTGATTTGACCTGGTTGTCGCTTGAACGATTTGGTATCAGGATTTCACGACGTCGGCACGAGCTTTCCGGTTCATGGCCGATGGCGACAGGACGAGACGTTAAGGGGGCATCAAGATGGGTCTGGTAGACACGCTGGAGCGTGACACGGGGGGTGTCGCGGCGCGGACATTCGCGGTTTCCGGGGAGGACTCCAGCATGAACACCATGAAAGCGCAGCATTCCGCGATGCAGGCCGATATCTGCTTTCTGCGGTTCATCCTGGTGGGCTTGGCGCTGACCACCTGTTTCCTGGGCGCGGCCACCGTCATGGCCATGTCCTGAGTCTTGCGGGACGGGCGGAGACAGGGCGGTCTCTTTATTCTGAAATCACTGCCCGGGGCGCCGGAGCGGGGGTGGTTGCATCCGGCCGGCATGGCGGCGCGGGGCTGGCGCGTGGTGCTTGGCGCGCGGGGTGTCGCCCGCGTGCCGCGCGAGGGCGACCGGGCGACGCCCGCCGGGTGGTTGCGGCCGGTGGCGGTGTTGTTCCGCGCCGACCGGGTGGTGCGGCCACGGTGCTCGTTGCCGGTGCGCGCGATCGGCCCGGAGGATGGCTGGTGCGACGCGCCGGGGCATCCTCTTTACAACCGGTTCGTCCATCATCCCTTCGCCGCCAGCGCGGAGCGCCTGTGGCGGGAGGATCATGCCTACGACCTGCTGGCGGTGCTGGACTTCAACCTGCACCCGCGCGCATCGGGCCGGGGCAGCGCCATTTTCCTGCACCTGATGCACGACGACGCGCGGCCGACGGCGGGGTGCATCGCCATGCGGCCAGCGGCCTTGCGCCGGTTCCTCGAACACCTCGCCCCCGGCGCGGGGATTGTGGTGGGCTGAAGGCGCATTATATTCGAATGGTGCGACGTTTCGCGCAGCCGATGGAATGGACTTGCATAAGCCCGCTGGCGGATTTATAGCCCGAGGGAGCCTTCAGCCGGCTGGACGTCTCATCAACACACGCGGCTCAGGCATTTCCCGCCAGTTCCAGGCCGCCATTACAAGGGAACAGGGATCCATGACCTACGTCGTCGTCGACAACTGCATCATGTGCAAATACACCGATTGCGTGGAAGTCTGTCCGGTGGACTGCTTCTACGAGGGCAAGGTGATGCTGGTGATTGACCCGGACGAGTGCATCGACTGCGGCGTGTGCGAGCCGGAGTGCCCGGCGGAAGCCATCCTGCCCGACACCGAGCCGGGGCTGGAGAAATGGATCGAGCTGAACGCCAAGTATGCGAAGATCTGGCCCAACATCACCCACAAGAAGGACCCGCTGCCGGACGCGGAGAAATACGACGGCGAGCCGAACAAGCTGGAGAAGTATTTCACCGACGAACCGGGCGAGGGCGACTGAGCCCAGAGTGCATGAAGGACCACCCATCACCCCGCGCTCCCACTCAACTCCCAACTGTGATCAACAAGAGCTTGGGTGGGGACGCGGGGTGGTTTGCGCCGGTCAGCCTTTGCGCAACCTGGTATGATGGTATGAGCCCCGCTTCGCGCGGTGGCCGCTCCCGGCGGAGACGCGAAGGAAACGCAAGGGGCGCGCGTGGCGGAAGTGGCCATGCGCGTCCTTTTTTCGTCATGCCGGCCGTGTGGCGCTTCAGTATGGCTCAGGCGGCGGTGAGCTTCTTCATGACCTCGTCGGAAACCTCGAAATTGGAATAGACGTTCTGCACGTCGTCGTCCTCTTCCAGGGCTTGCAGCAGGCGCAGCATCCTTTCCGCCTTTTCCGCGTCCAGCTCGGTGGTGGTCTTGGGTTTCCACACGGGCCTGACCGATTCCGGTTCGCCCAGCGCGTCGCTGAGCGCCTGCGACACCGCGCCGAGGTCCTCGAAGGCGCAGATGATGGTGTGGGCGGTGTCGTCGGAGACCACGTCCTCGGCCCCGGCCTCGATGGCCGCCTCCATCACCGCGTCGGCGTCGGCCACGTCGGGCTTGTAGACGATCTCGCCAACGCGGTCGAACATGAAGGCGACCGAACCCGTCTCGCCAAGATTGCCTCCGTGCTTGGTGAAGATGGAGCGCACGGAGGAGGCGGTGCGGTTGCGGTTGTCGGTGAGGGCCTCGACGATGACGGCGGCGCCGCCGGGGCCGTAGCCCTCGTCGCGCACTTCCTCGTAGTTGGCGGCGTCGGCGCCGGAGGAGCGGTTGATGGCGCGCTGGATGTTGTCCTTGGGCATGGAGTGGGCGCGCGCGTTCTGAATCGCCAGCCGCAGGCGCGGGTTGGAGGCCGGGTCCGGCCCGCCGAGCTTGGCGGCGACGGTGATTTCGCGCGAGAGCTTGGCGAACAGCTTCGACCGCGCCGCGTCCTGGCGGTTCTTGCGATACATGATGTTCTTGAACTGCGAATGTCCTGCCATGGCCGTCCTCTTGGCTGTTGCGTCGGTTGTGTCGCAGTGCGTGATGATGCGCGATGGTTCGCGGTTCCGGGCAAGATATGGCGGGAAACGGGGCGGCTGTCAAAAATGATCCCTGCGCTGGGCCGCGAACGGCTCCGGTCCTCTCTCCACCCGCCTTCCGGATTCCGACGGCGCGGGCCAGGGTGGGGGAGAGGGTTGTCCGCGCATTCCGGGCGCGGAGGGCATCCCAGAGTGCATGAAGAACCATCCGCCACTCCGCGCCCCCACCCCAATTATGTAAAACAAGGGTTTGGATGGGGGCGCGGGGAAGTTTCACCGGTCAGATATTACGCAAGCTGGTATCAGAACGCCGGCCAGGCCGGGCGCAGCCGCCCGCCGACGCGCACGGGCGCGATGGCGCGTGCCAGGCCGGTGGCGTCATCGGTTTCCACCAGCACGCCGCAGATGGTGGGCTCGCCCCTCGCCGGCTCGAAGCGGCCGGAGGAAATGCGGCGGGTGAAGCGGTGCAGGGGTTCGTCCTTTTCCATGCCGATGACGGAGTCGTAATCGCCGCACATGCCGGCGTCGGTCATGTAGGCGGTGCCATTGGGGAGGATCATGGCGTCGGCGGTGGGCACGTGGGTGTGCGAGCCGACCATGAGCGAGACCTTGCCGTCGCAGAAGTGTCCCATGGCCATTTTCTCCGAGGTCGCCTCGGCGTGCATGTCCACCACGATGGCGTCGGCCATTTCCTTCAGCGGGCAGGCGGCGAGCTCCCTGGCCACGGCGGCGAAGGGATCGTCGAGCAGCGGGTGCATGGCGACTTGCCCCATGGGCAGCAGCACCAATACCTGGCGACCATCGTCGGTGGAAAACAGGCCGGCGCCGGCGCCCGGGGTGCCGGCAGGATAGTTCAGGGGGCGCAGCAGGCGTGGCTGACGGGCGATGTAGGTGAGCACCTCGCGCTGGTCGAAGGCGTGGTTGCCGGTGGTGATGACGTCGGCGCCGGCGGCGAGCAGGGCCTCGGATATCTTCTCGTTGATGCCGAAGCCGCCGGCGGCGTTTTCGCCGTTGACGATCACGAAGTCGGCGCGCAGGTCGCCGCGCAGCCTTGGGAGCTGGTCGATGACGGCGTTGCGCGCCGCGCGCCCGACGATATCGCCCAGATAGAGAATGCGCATGGGATCGTCATTCGTTCATCGTGTTCGGGAAGGGACGCAACGTGTGCCGTGCGCCTTGAATGCCCTGGCGAGAGTTAGCCGCATTCCTCCCGGCCTTGCAACAGCCGCAACCATGCGATCAATAGATATCCTTCAGCAGGCGCTCGATGTAATTGCGTTCCAGCGGCGGGCGGGTGGCATCCTCGGCGCGCTTGCGCAGGTATTCCAGGATGCGCCGGGCGCGCTCGGCGGCGTTCTCGTCGGGAATGATGGGCCGGTTCGGGTCCGGGCCCATGAAACGGCCGCGCATGGGGCGGCCCAGGGGGTCGTATTGTTGGCGCATGACGCCATAGGCCATGCCGCTGCGCTGGCGGCCCTGCTGGCGGGCCAACTGGCGCGCCATCCGGCGCGCACCGCGGCGCAGGGCTTGCAGGGCCTGGCGTTGCTGGCGCAAGGCGTCGGCCAGCGCGCCCCGGCCAAGGTCGCGGGCGGCGCCCTTCATGGCGCGCTGGGCCTGCTCGAGGGCCTCGCCGGGGGATTGGCCGGGCGATCGTTCGGAAGACTTGCCGGCCTGGCGGCGTTGGCTGTGCCGGCGTTGCGTGCCGCCGGGCTGCTGCGTGTGCGGGCCGGGAGCGCGCCGGCTCTCCGCCGTGCCGCCCCTGGCCATGCCGTTGCGGTCTTTCTCCTTGCCGCCCCGCCGCGCCTGTCCGTCCCGTCGGCCGCGGTCATTTCGTCCCTGCCGCCCTCGTTGCTGCTCCGGGGTGGCGGAGGGCCGGGAGCCTTGTGGGACCATGCGCTGCAATTGCTCTCTCATGCGGTCCAGTGCGTCGGCGAGTCGCCGCTGCTTGCGTTGCAGGTCGGGTGCGCCCCGCTGGCCTTCCCGCCGCTGGTCCTGGCGTTGTCCGCCGGAGCCTTGCGGCCGTTGGGCGCGGCGCCAGGTTTCATCCAGCAGCTTCCGCTGTTCGCGCATGAGCTTCTGCATCTGGCCGAGCGCGCGTTCCTGCGGCGAGGGCGGGCCGGTCATGCGCGGGGCGGCTTGCAGTCCCTGCAAC
>JALVRJ010000375.1 GCA_027031305.1 Hyphomicrobiales bacterium
CACGTGCGCGGTCGAAATCGTGATGCCGCGCTCCTTCTCTTCCGGAGCCTTGTCGATCTCGTCAAACGCCGTCGCCTGCGCCTTGCCCTGCTCCGCCAGAACCTTCGTGATCGCCGCCGTCAGCGTCGTCTTGCCGTGGTCAACGTGGCCGATCGTGCCAATGTTAACGTGCGGCTTCGTGCGTTCGAATTTTTCCTTGGACATCCTTCCTGTCTCCGTCTTTGCGTTAGCTGTTCGGTGTGTTCCCTGTCGCCGGTCAGGCCACCTTGGCGATGATCTCTTCCGCCACGTTCTTCGGCACCGGCGCGTAATGATCGAAGATCATGGTGAAGTTGGCGCGCCCCTGGGACATGCTGCGCAGCGTGTCCACGTAGCCGAACATGTTGGCGAGCGGCACCATGGCGGTGATGACCACGGCGTTGCCGCGACGGTCGGTGCCGACGATCTGGCCTCGGCGGGAGTTCAGATCGCCCATGATGGAGCCCTGGTATTCCTCGGGCGTGGTGACCTCCACCTTCATGATCGGCTCCAGCAGCTGGGCGCCGGCCTTCTTCAGGGCCTCGCGCATGGCCTGGCGGCCGGCGATCTCGAAGGCCACGGCCGAGGAGTCCACCTCATGGTAGGCGCCGTCCTTCAGCGTCGCCTTGACGTCGACCACCGGGAAACCGGCGACGACACCGGAGGACATGACGGACTGAATGCCCTTGTCGACGGCGGGGATGAACTCCTTCGGCACGTTGCCACCGACAACGGTGCTCTCGAACTCGTAGCCGGCCCCCTGCTCGTTGGGCTCGACCTCGATGATGACGCGGGCAAACTGGCCGGCACCACCGGTCTGCTTCTTGTGGGTGTAGTCCACCTCGGCCTTCCGCGTGATGGTTTCGCGGTAGGCCACCTGCGGCGCGCCCACCTGCACCTCGAGGCCGTGGGTGCGCTTGAGAATGTCGGTCTTGATGTCCAGGTGCAGCTCACCCATGCCGGCGATGATGGTCTGGCCGGATTCCTCGTCGGTGTAGACACGGAAGGAGGGGTCCTCCTTGGCCAGTTTCTGGAGCGCCACGGTGAGCTTCTCCTGGTCGGCCTTGGTGGCCGGCTCGATGGCTTTCTCGATGACCGGCTCGGGGAACTCCATCTTTTCGAGCACGATAGGCTTGCTGATGTCGCACAGGGTATCGCCGGTGCGGGTGTCCTTCAGGCCGACCAGCGCCATGATGTCACCGGCGAAGGCCTCGTCGATTTCCTCGCGCTCGTTGGCGTGCATCAGCACCATGCGGCCGACGCGCTCGGTCTTGCCGGTGGTGGAGTTGAGCACCGTGGTGCCCTTTTTCACTTTGCCGGAATAGACGCGGACGAAGGTAAGCGTGCCATACGGGTCTTCCATGATCTTGAAGGCGAGCATGGCCAGCGGCTCGTCGTCGGAGGGCTTGCGCTCCTCTTCCTCGTCGGTCTTGGGATTGACGCCCTTCACCGGCGGCAGGTCCACCGGAGACGGCAGGAAGTCGACGACGGCGTCGAGCAGCGGCTGCACGCCCTTGTTCTTGAAGGCGGAGCCGCACAGCACGGGGAAGAACTCGTTGGTAAGCGTGCCGGCGCGCAGCAGCTCGCGGATCCTGTCCTCGGAGATCTCCTCGCCGGACAGATAGGCCTCCATGGCCTCCTCGTCCATCTCGACGATGGTCTCGATCATCTCGGTGCGCAGTTCCTCGGCCTTGTCCTTCAGGTCGGCCGGGATCTCCTCCTCGTGGAACTTGGCGCCCAGGGTTTCCTCGTCCCAGACGATGGCGACCATGCGGATGAGGTCGACGACGCCCTTGAAGTCGTCCTCGGCGCCGATGGGGATCTGGATGGGCACGGGGCGGGCGCCCAGGCGCTCCTTGATGGATTCCACGGAGGCGTAGAAGTCGGCGCCGATCTTGTCCATCTTGTTGATGAAGACAATGCGCGGCACCTGATACTTGTCGCCCTGGCGCCACACCGTTTCCGTCTGCGGCTCGACACCGGCGTTGGCATCGAGCACCGTGACCGCGCCGTCGAGCACGCGCAGGGCGCGCTCCACCTCGATGGTGAAATCGACGTGGCCCGGCGTGTCGATGATGTTCAACCGCTTGCCGCGCCAGAAGGTGGTGGTGGCGGCGGAAGTGATGGTGATGCCGCGCTCCTGCTCCTGCTCCATGAAGTCCATGGTGGCGGCGCCGTCGTGGACCTCGCCGATCTTGTAGGACTTGCCGGTGTAATACAGGATGCGCTCGGTCACCGTCGTCTTGCCGGCATCGATGTGGGCCATGATGCCGAAGTTGCGGTAATCTTCTATTT
This sequence comes from Hyphomicrobiales bacterium, assembly GCA_027031305.1. Lineage (GTDB taxonomy): Bacteria > Pseudomonadota > Alphaproteobacteria > Rhizobiales > Aestuariivirgaceae > Thermopetrobacter. Next base: position 2,314 of record JALVRJ010000375.1, read on the forward strand.
TCACCTTGCGGGGCATGTTCGTGCTCCGAATCCCTTTGGTAATTCCGTTGCGTCCGGCTCCGTCACCACGCCCTACCAGCGGTAGTGCGAGAAGGCGCGGTTGGCCTCGGCCATGCGGTGGGTGTCTTCCTTCTTCTTGACGGCGGCGCCACGGTTGGCGGCGGCGTCCATCAGCTCGCCGGAGAGACGCTCCATCATGGTGTTTTCACTGCGCGCGCGGGCCGCCTGGATGAGCCAGCGAATGGCCAGCGCCTGGCGACGGTCCGGGCGCACCTCGACGGGCACCTGGTAGGTGGCGCCACCGACGCGGCGGGAACGCACCTCCACCTGCGGCTTGACGTTGTCGACAGCCTCGTGGAAGACCTCCAGCGGATCGCGGCGCATCTTTTCCTGGATACGATCCAGGGCGCCGTAGACGATCTTCTCGGCCACCGACTTCTTGCCGTCATACATCAGGTTGTTGATGAACTTCGACAGCACCACGTCCCCGAACTTCGGATCGGGGTTGATTTCGCGTTTCTCTGCGCGACGGCGACGGGGCATCTTGCGTATCCCTCAGAATTCGTTGTTGCGCCCACCGGCGCGGCGGGCATTCCGTTCTCTTTTCAATTCACCAGCAATGAACCAGCACCCGGAAGCGCGATCACTTCGGCCGTTTGGCGCCATACTTGGAACGACGCTGCCGCCGCCCCTCGACGC
>JALVRJ010000376.1 GCA_027031305.1 Hyphomicrobiales bacterium
GCGATCGGTAAAGCCGGCGGCGCCCGTGGTGTTGGCCACATAGGCCGCGCCGTTCATGCCGCCATCGCGCACCAGGAAGGGGTCACCCCCGGCCTGCGGATCGGCCGCCGCGTTGAGCCGCAAGTCGCGCGCGAAACCGGGAATGAGCACCCCATCGGGCGGCATGGCGGGCGCGCCGGACCATGTGAACAGCCCCGGTGCATCCGGGTTTGCGCCGCTGGCGTCGTGTTCGGCGAAGGCCCCTACGAGGCCGCGGGCTATCTCGTCCAGCTGGCGGCCCCAGGCGGCGGCGTCATCATCGCGCAGACGCACCAGCCCGGCCAGCCGCCCGCCGGTAAGGCGCATGATGGCGCCACCGCCGGTAACGGGGATGTTGTCGATGAAGATCTGCCCGCCTGGAGCACCCGGCGGCAAGGTGGCTGAAGGCTGAAACCGCACCTCGCGCGGGCCGCGCTCGTAGAGCACGGCGCCGCTGCCGGTATAAATGGCCAGTCCACCGTCATTGCGCTGCACGGTGCGGATATCCAGCTCTTCGGCCAGTTTCGTCAGCGCCTGATCGCGGCGCTCCTCGTTGTGGATGCGTTCGGCATCGGTCAGCCGGCCGGTGACGATGGCGGCATTGGCCTCGTGGAAATCCCTCAGCAGGCCGTTGATGCGCGCCACCGAAGCGGCGATCTGCTCATCGGCCGACTGGCGCACGCGGACAATGGATTCCGCGCCGCGATTGAGGGTCTGCACGATGGCGCGCGCCGATTCCACGGCCTGCGTGGCGGCCGCCGCGTTGTCCGGCATGGCGGCGAAGGCTTGGAGATCGGATTGCAGGCGGGTGATCAGGGCGGCGGGCGAAAGCTCGCTGTCGGGCCCGCCGAAAACACGCTCGAGTTGCCCCAGCCCCTCGCGCAGGGCGCTGTTCGCCGCATCGCGCGAGGTGTAGTCCAGCATCTGCGAGAGGATGTCGCGATCCTGAGCCCGGCGCACGGAAAGCCGCAGGATGCCATGACCGGAGGCGACGGGGCTGGCGATGCGGCGCGAATAATCCGGATTGTCGGCGTTGGAGATGTTTTCCGAGGCGGCGCGCGTCTGGCCGGTGATGGAGGCCAGTGACGAACGGGCCGAATTGAGAACCGCGTTCAGGGACATTTGCGCTCACTCCTCATGGCCGCCCGGCCCCTCAGCGTTTCAGGTTCACCGCCACGTCCATCAGTTCAGCGCCGGTCATGAAGGTCTTGGAATTGGCCGTGTAGCCGCGCTGCGCCTCGATCATGGCCGTCAGTTCGGAGGCCAGATCGACAGTGGACTGCTCCTTGGCCCCGGAGATGATCGAGCCGAAGCCGCCCTGGCGGGCGAAACCCACCGTGATGCCGCCGGAGGTATCGGTGGGCGTAAAGATATCTCCGGGGAGAAGTTTCAGGTTGTCCGGGCTGCGCACATTGGCCAGCGGAATCTGATAGGTCGAGCGTTTCTCGCCATTGGGGAAGGTGCCATACATGACGCCGTCCTCGCCGATCTTGAAAAGCTTGTAGCCATTGGCCGCGTTGCCGTTGATGTTGACGCCGAGGATATTGAAATCCGCCGCGAACTGGGTGGAGCCGGTCAGATCGATGTTCAGGGGCTGGCCGCCCGGGACAGTCAGCGAAAGCGCCGTGGGGCTGCCGGCGGCGAGATCGCCGTTCGCCGGATCGAAGCTCAGCGTCTCCGTGGCCAGCGGGCCGGAAGCATAGGGAAACGGGCCGGAGGCCGCCGCCTCGGACTGATCGAAGGCGGCCACCTCCCAGGTGTTGTCCGCCGTCTTGCTGAAATAGACATCGATGAGCTGCTCGCCGCCGAGATTGTCATAGGTGACCAGCGATGTCTTGAAGGTGTATTGCGCGCCCGCCGCGTTGGCCGACGGCAGATCGGCGGCGGCGACAACATCCGCGCCCGCGTCCAGATTGAATTTCAGCTCGCCGGAGGTGGAAGGCGTGGCGTCCAGGGAAATGCTGGACTGGCGCACCCGCTCCATCCCCGCGAAGCCGTTCGCTGTCGGCGTTGGCGCAACCCCGCCGGAAACATCGAAGCCCAGCAGATAGAAGCCGGCGGAATTGACCAGATAACCGTCCTTGTCCGGAACGAATGCTCCGGCGCGGGTCAGGAAGCGGCTGCCGGAGGCATCCTCGACAACGAAGAAACCATCACCCGCTACCGCCAGGTCGGTGATCGAGGTGGTGTTCATCAAGGTGCCCTGCTCCGAGACATGACGGCGGACGCTCGTGGTGACGCCGCCGGAGACATACTTGCCAGTCAGATGCTGGGGGATCATGGAGGAGAACTCGGTCTCGGCGCGCTTGTAGCCCGTGGTGTCGGAGTTGGCGATGTTGTCCGCCACGGTGGAGAGCTTGTTGCTCTGCGCCAGCATACCGGAAACGCCCGTGCGCATGATGTTGCCTATGGACATGGCGGATTTTCCTCATTCTTGTTCATTTCAGCGGCCCCATGCTGCCGCCTCAACCTTGCGCTGGGCTTGCGCGAAAAAGAACGGGCCGCTCCGCAAGCGGAACGGCCCGGCCGCCGGGAGGGAGGATGATCCGAGGAGGGATCAGGCGGTCTGCAGCATGTGCCCTCCGCATTCGGCGGGTGTCAGGCGCCCGCCGGGAGGCGAACTGTGCAGGCAGTAGCCCATGTAGCGCCGGGAATCGACGGGGTCGTATCCCAGCCGGGCACGCAGCTTCTTGCGCAGCTTGGAGATGTGGCTTTCGATGACCGCCTCCTCCACGCTGTCTTCGAACATGCCATAGACGCAATCGAAGAGCTGGCGCTTGGTGACGCGCCTGTCCTTGTGCGTCACCAGATAATGCAGGATGCGGTATTCGCGCCTGGGCAGTTGCAGGGGCTCGCCCGCGACCAGTGGCGGACGGCCGTCGGAAAAGACCTTGATGCCGCCGGCCTCGAAGACGTCTTCACCGGTGCGCGTGCGCGCCATGATGCGGCTGACGCGCACCAGAATCTCGCGCACATGCACGGGCTTGC
>JALVRJ010000377.1 GCA_027031305.1 Hyphomicrobiales bacterium
TGTCGAAGGTGCCGGCCAGGTTGCCGCGCCGGTAAAGCGGCGTTTCCGTCGTTCCCAGCACCTCGTTCAGCACCTTTTCGTGCGGCTTGCGGATGTCGGCGATGAGTTTCGCCATGTCGGCGTCGGGCGCGAACACGTCGGAAAACACCGGGATGAGGCGGTAGTTGAAGTCCACCATCCGACCGTCCTTCACCTCCACGTCCAGCCGCGAGACGAACTTGCCCGAGCAGCCGGAGGACACGAGGATGGTCTTGCCCACGCGTTCCACCTTCGGCGTGGCGTCGTGCGTGTGGCCCACCAGGATGACGTCGATGCCCTTCACCCGGCTGGCCATCTTGCGGTCCACGTCGTAGCCGTTGTGCGACAGCAGCACCACCAGCTGTGCCCCGGCCGCGCGCGCGTCGTCCACGTGCTTCTGCACCATTTTCTCGCGGATGCCGAACGACCAGTTGGGGATCATGTGGCGCGGATTGGCCACCGGCGTGTAGGGGAAGGCCTGGCCGATGACGGCCACCTTCACCCCGCCGCGATCGAACATCTGCCAGGCCTTGAACACCGGCTCTTCCCACTCGGCGTCCACCACGTTGCCGGCCAGCTCAAGTTCCCCTGGCTGGCCGATGAGCTCCTTCACCCTCTCCTCGCCGAAGGTGAACTCCCAGTGCGCGGTCATCGCGTCGGTGCCCAGCGCGTTCATCACGTCCACCATGTCCTGCGCCTGCGTCTTCAGCGAGGTGTAGGAGCCCTGCCACGTATCGCCGCCATCCAGCACCAGGCAGCGGTCATCGCCACGCTCTGCGCGGATGGCCTTGACGATGGTGGCCACGCGATCCATGCCGCCCACCTTGCCGTATTTCTTCGCCAGTTCGGCGAAGTCCAGATAGGTCAGCATGTAGGCTTCCGGCGTGCCCCGCCTGATGCCGTAGTATTTCAGAAAGTCTTCGCCCGTCAGGTGCGGCGGCAGGCCCTTCATCGGCCCCACGCCCAGATTCACGTCAGGCTCGCGGAAATAGATGGGCACCAGTTGGGCGTGAATGTCGGTCACATGGATCAGGGTGACCTGCCCTTTGGGCTTGAATGCCAGCAATTTTTCCTGCGTCAGCGATTCATCCGCCAGCGCCTGGCGAAAGTTCGACACCGAACCGGTAATCGCCAATGTTGCCAGCGCCAGCTGTATGAAATCCCGTCTGTTCAGCACGAGCAGAGCACTCCGTTGTTGATGGATTGGTCATGAATGAATGCGGGGCGATCCCATCCGGCGCGCCGACGCTCCCTGGCGCGATTCACGTTGGAGATCTTCCCCGGCCACGCGGCCCGGATGATGCAACCGCCAGGCGCCGGAAAGAGGCGAGGGCGGGCCCGTCGGCCCGGCCTCGCGCGTGGTGTTCAGCGTCGCACCGCCGGCACTTCCACCGGCAGGCCGTTGGAGCGCCATTTCACGAACAGCTCCAGGTTCACGTATTCGTCCGAGCCGGGCTTGTACGGTTTGGCGCGTACCTGCTTGTTGCAGCCCTTGAAACGCCGGTGTAGCGAGCCCAGCTTCTGCCATTTCAGGCGGTAGGTGGGAAAGCTGCCCCCCGCCCTGCCTTCCGAGAGCAGGTCGGCGCGGATGTATTGGCCTGGATGGTCGATGTGGCAGTGCTTGCAGGCCATGTCCAGCTGGCCACGCCGCTGGAAGTAGAAGGCCTTGCCTTTCTCGAAGAACGGCTTGGCCGGACCATCCACTTTCACGTTCACCGGCAGGCCGCGCGACACGTAGCCGAGGAGCGCGGTCATCGCCAGCAGCTCTTCCGACTCCCACTTCCACGGCTTGGCCTTCATCTGCTCGCTGCGGCAACGGTTGATGCGCTGTTCGATGTTGATCAGCTTTTTCGTCTTCGGATCGTATTTCGGATAGACCGGGTAGACGCCGCGCATCTTCTCCGGCTCCCCATGGCAGCTCTTGCACGACTTGCCGGCCTCGCCTTCCGCCTTGGCCCACAGCTTCTCGCCCTTTTCCACCCAGAAGGTGCCGGGGTTCATGAAATCATCGTCCTGCATGGCCTGGGTTTCCGGCATGGAATACAGATAGCCGGACTTCTTGCCGTCGACCTCGTATTTTCCCTTGCACTGCTCGCAAGCCTGTGCCGCGCCGGCGCCCAGCGCCACCAGCCCCGCGCCCGCCAGAAGGACGGACAAGGCGGTTCCGCCCATGCGATGCTTGATTCCTGGCATTGTTCCCTCGCCTGTAGCTGTTGCTGTTCTTGATTGTCGTTGGTCTCGCCCGGCTTTTCCGGCCCGGCTACCGCGTTGCGGGCCGGACCGGAAGGAAGCGTTGTCGTCAGGCCACCTCGATCTTGGCCTTGGCCGTGTAGGTCTTGCCGGCGTCGTCCTTCCAGACGAACTCGTATTCACCCGATTCCTGCACCCGGTGATTGAAGGCGCAATATGGATCGGCCGAAATGCCGGTGTCCCACTTGCCCGTCAGGAAGGGCTTGCCATTGAACTTGGCCTCGAAGGTGTGGATGATGTTGCGGGGAATGGGCTTGCCCGTCTTCTTGTCCTTCGTGGCGCGCTGCATCTTGTGCTTGATCAGCGTCTTGATGGTGATGATTTCGCCCTTTTTCGCCTTCTTCGGCACTCTCACGCGAGGCTTTGCCATGGTTCGTTCTCCTTCAGCCGTTTGAGCCGTAGCTGTTCGTTTTGCCTGTTTTCTCCGGCGCGCCGCCGTTTGTTTCTCCGCGCGCCGGTCTCAATGCCGGCGCCTTAGCCACCGCAGCCGCCCACTGTCACCTTCACGGTGGCCTTGCCGATGTAGAACTTGCCGTCCGACATCTCGGCCACGGCCCACACTTCCTGTGTTTCGGCCAGGCGAATATTGGTGGAGATCCAGGCCTTGCCCGAATCGGGCGTGAAGATGAACTGCCCCACGAAGGCCGCCGGGTTCTTCGGCGCGATGATGGTCACGGACTTGCAGTAGTCCTCTGGCGTCATCGGGCTTTCCACCGAGATCTTGGTGCGCAC
>JALVRJ010000378.1 GCA_027031305.1 Hyphomicrobiales bacterium
ACCCAAGCTTGCCCTTCAGGGCATTGGCCAGGTCGCGCAGTTCCTTCGCAGGAATGTCCTCCACCTGCTTCAGCAGAAGCTTCACATCACCGACTTCCTCCACCGCCTCGGCACCCCCGGAGCCACCCATGGCCAGCTTCTTCTTGGCCTCGGCCAGCTCCTTTTGCAGTTTCTTGCGCTCGTCCAGCAGCGCCTGCACACGAGCCGGCACGTCCTCGGGCTTGATTTTCAGCAGCGCCGCCACCTCGTGCAGCAGACGTTCCTGGTTCTCCAGATATTCCAGCGCCTTAGTGCCGGCCAACGCCTCTACCCGGCGCACACCGCCGGCGATGGCCCCTTCCGAGACAATCTTGAGGACACCGATGTCACCGGTGCGCGCCACGTGCGTGCCGCCACACAGCTCCAGCGAAAACGTTTCCTTGTTGCCGGTGCCCTCTGGCTGCCTACCCATGGCCACCACGCGCACCTCGTCATCGTATTTCTCGCCGAACAGAGCCATGGCACCCGCCTTCTTCGCCTCGTCGATGCTCATCAGGCGGGTGATGACCTCGTCGTTCTGGGCGATGACGCGATTGGCCAGTTCTTCCACCTTGTGGAGTTCCTCACGACTCATGGCCTTCGGATGCGCGAAGTCAAATCGCAACCGATCAGGCGCCACCAGCGAGCCTTTCTGCGTCACATGCGTGCCCAGCACCTGGCGCAGCGCTTCATGCAACAGGTGCGTGGCCGAATGATGCCGACGAGTGTGCTCGCGCAGCGCATGATCCACCTCCAGGTGCGCCTCCTCGCCTACCTTCAGCGTTCCCTTTTCAAGCACGCCCAAGTGCGCGATGACGGCGCCCGCGCGCTTTTGCGTGTCGGTAACACGGAACAGCGCGCCGGAACGGGTGCGAATGACGCCCTTGTCACCCACCTGGCCACCACTTTCCGGATAAAATGGCGTCTGGTTGAACACAAGCGCCGCTTCCTCGCCTTCTTTCAGCGCCTCGACGCGCTCGCCGCCACGTACGATGGCCTGGAGCGTGGCCTCGGCTTCTTCCGTCTCGTAGCCCAGGAATTCGCTGGCTCCGATCTCGTCCTTCAACGCGAACCACACGCCTTCTTCCTGCTGCTCGCCGGAACCAGCCCACGCCGCCCGCGCCCGGGCCCGTTGCTCGGCCATGGCGGCGTCGAAGCCGGCCCGATCCACGGCAATGCCGCGCGCGCGCAACACATCCTCGGTCAGGTCCAGGGGGAAGCCGTATGTATCATACAGCTTGAAAGCCACCTCGCCCGGAAACACGTCGCCCGCCTTCAGGTTGGCGGCGGCATCTTCCAGGATCTTCAGACCGCGCGAAAGCGTCTCGCGAAAGCGCGTTTCCTCCAGCAGCATGGTGTCTTGAATGAGCGTCTGCGCCTCGCGCAACTCGGGATATGCCTCGCCCATCTCGCTCACCAGCACCGGCACCAGCTTGTGAAACGACGGCTCCTTCACACCGAGCATCTCGAGATGCCGGATGGCGCGGCGCATGATGCGGCGCAGCACATAGCCCCGCCCTTCGTTGGACGGCAACACGCCATCGGCGATGATGAACGCCGTTGCACGCAAGTGGTCGGCGATCACCCGGTGCGAAGCCTTGCGCTCGCCCTCGGCCTTCACCCCCGCGATGTCTTCCACCGCCGCGATGATGTGGCGAAACAGGTCGATCTCGTAATTGTCGTGCGTTCCTTGCAGCACCGCCGCGATACGCTCCAGCCCCATGCCGGTATCAATGGAAGGCTTGGGCAACGGCACGCGCTCATCCGGCGAGATCTGGTCGTATTGCATGAACACCAGATTCCAGATCTCCACGAAGCGGTCACCGTCCTCGTCCGGCGCACCCGGCGGTCCACCCGGAATATGCTCGCCATGATCATAGAAAATCTCGGAGCAGGGGCCACACGGCCCGGTATCTCCCATGGACCAGAAATTGTCCGACCCCGCGATACGGATGATCTTCTCGTCCGGCAGTCCGGCGATCTTCTTCCACAGCTCGAAAGCCTCATCATCGTCGATATAGACGGTGACCAGCAGCTTCTCCTCCGGCAGGCCGAATTCTTTCGTCACCAGCCGCCAAGCATATTCAATGGCGCCCTCCTTGAAGTAATCGCCAAAGGAAAAATTGCCCAGCATCTCGAAAAAGGTATGGTGGCGCGCGGTATATCCCACGTTGTCCAGGTCGTTGTGCTTGCCACCCGCGCGCAGGCATTTCTGCGATGATGTCGCGCGCGTATAGGGACGGGTCTCCAGCCCCGTGAAAACATTCTTGAACTGCACCATGCCCGCGTTGGTGAACATCAAGGTCGGATCATTGCGCGGCACCAGGGGGCTGGAAGGCACGACCTCGTGTCCTTCCTTGTGGAAGTAATCAAGAAACGCCTTGCGGATGTCGTTGACGCCAGCACCTTGCATGTGTCCCACCTGCCTCTTGCGGCCCGCCTTCCGCCCCGGTATGGGCGGAAAGGCCCCATTCGTTGCCTTTGGCAGTGATATGACCGTTCGCGAACGCCCGCGCAAGCCCTTTTGCCACCAGCCGCAACGCCGTTGCCACCACTCTGCCGGACGCACAAGCAAGCCATTACGGAACGACTGGCGAAAAAGGAAAAAGCGCCGCCTCTTCCAACGCCGAATTACCCACGAAGAAGGGCTACCCGACTTCTCGAAAAACACGCCGCGGACACGTCATTCCGCCTCCACTGCGCCACCTTCCCCGCCCTCGCCCGGTTTGATGATCTGCTCGGCCACCAGCCCGGCATTGGCACGGATGGCTTGCTCGATCTCATCGGCGATCTCCGGGTGCTCGGCCAGGAAACGCTTGGCGTTCTCCCGCCCCTGTCCGATGCGCTGGCCATTATGGGAGTACCAGGAGCCGGACTTCTCGACGACGCCGGCCGCCACGCCCAGGTCCAGCAGCTCGCCGGTGCGCGAAATGCCCTCGCCATACATGATGTCGAATTCCACCTGCCGGAATGGTGGCGCCACCTTGTTCTTCACCACCTTCACCCGTGTGTGATTGCCGATCACCTGGTCACGGTCCTTGATGGCGCCGATGCGGCGGATATCCAGCCGCACGGAGGCATAGAACTTCAGCGCGTTGCCGCCGGTGGTTGTTTCCGGGTTGCCGAACATCACCCCGATCTTGTGGCGGATCTGGTTGATGAAGATGACCATGCAGTTCGAACGGGAAATGGAAGCGGTGAGCTTGCGCAGGGCCTGGCTCATCAGCCGCGCCTGCAATCCGGGCAGCGAGTCGCCCATTTCGCCCTCCAGCTCCGCCTTTGGCGTCAGTGCCGCCACCGAGTCGATGACCAGCACGTCCACCGCCCCCGATCGCACCAGCGTGTCGGCGATTTCCAACGCCTGCTCGCCGGTATCGGGCTGTGAAATGAGAAGCTCGTCGACATCCACCCCAAGCTTTTGCGCATATATCGGGTCCAGCGCGTGTTCCGCGTCAACAAAGGCGCAAATGCCGCCGCGTTTCTGTGCCTCGGCCACCACGTGCAGCGCCATGGTCGTCTTGCCCGAGGATTCCGGGCCGAAAATCTCGATGATGCGCCCCTTCGGCAAGCCGCCGATGCCCAGCGCGATATCCAGGCCCAGCGAACCGGTGGGGATGGCCTCCACCTCGATGGCCTTGTTGTCGCCCAGCTTCATGATGGAGCCCTTGCCGAAGGCCCGTTCGATCTGGCTCAGCGCCGCCTGCAACGCCTTGTTCTTGTCCATGCCATTCTCTTCGATCAGTTTCAGATTCGCCTTGCCCATGTCGGCCTCCATCCTATTAACGTAACATTGGCAACTTTGCACGGCTGATTCCGTTCTCATTAATTCTCATAATGTTCCTATTTTGGATTTGCGTCAAGACTATAAGGCGAACATATGATGATTTTTCCACAAGCCTGTAGAGACTTCGGGAGAAGGCGACAAAAAACGCGCCCTCTCCGGAGCGCGTTTGCAAGAAAGAAGAAATGAGCCGGATGCACGCCGGGGGCCAGGTTTGCCGCCAATAGCCGCCTGGTGGGGAGAGTGTCGTGCATCCGGCTCGCTCAGACCGGGCCAAGCGGGTAAAGCCCGATCCGATTCGTCATGCGCAGTGGAAAGCTCGCCTGGCGTCCTCCCTGCCTAGCCATTTACCCGTGCCAGCCGCATCGGCTTTTCCCACGCCCTGCGCAGCGCCGCCGCCAGTTCCTTGACGCTCATGTCAGTGGATACCGGGCCATCGTAAGGGTCCAGCCCCAACGAGGCATAGACATTGGCAATGGCGTTCTGCAGGTCGGCGTAGGCAACATCGTATTTGACCGCCGCCAGCACCGTGTTCATTTGCTCGCGGATGAGGCTCTGCTCACTGGCCACCTCGTTCATCGCCGCCGCGCGTATCTGGTTCAGGATGCGCCGTTGCACATCGAAATATTCATGCGCCGAGCGGAACACGTGGCGCTGGTATAGGTAGCGCACCCGCGAGATGTGGACTTGGGCAATGATGGCCATGGCCAATGCCTGGGCCTGCGCCTTGATGACCTCTTCCCTGGCCTTGATGACGCGCTGTCGCGCCGGATAACGGAAAACCCGGAACAGGTTCCATGCCGCCTTCGCGCCCCAGGACACCCAGTGATTGTTGTAGAGATACTTGTTGGAGTCCCAGTCTAGCCCCGCATAGAGATTGATGCCGGGCAGAAGCTCCAGCACCGCGGCATCCGCCTCCTTGACGTTGATGCGCAGCTGGTAGGCCTGTTCGCGCAGCTCTGGCCGGTTCTGCAGCGCGATGGCAATGAGCCTTTGCGGATCCTTGCCGATCTTCAGGCCCGTCGGCCGCCGCCGCGGCACGGCCAGGGTAAAGGACGTGCCCGGCGCCACGTTCATCAACAGCGCCAATTGCGCCTTTGCCGTGTGAAGGTCTCGTTGCAACTCGGCCAGCTGACGTTTGATGCTCACCAACTCGCGTTCGTATGTGAGCGCCGCCAACGGCTCCGTCTGTCGACTGCGAGATTGTCTGCGGGTGTTGGCCAGAGCCTTGCGCACGCGCTTGCGCAGGCGGCGCATGGCACTGTTCAGTCGCTGCGCGCTGGCCGCGCGCCAGAAGCTGGCGCGCACATCCTCGATGATGCGATTGACGACCTTGCGAGTACGCTCCTGGGCGATCAACGCCTTGTCCGCCGCCTGCTGCGCCCGCACATAGGAAAGGCCGAAATCCAGGATATCCCAGGAGAATTGCAAATTAGCCGTCAGCGTCTCCTTCTCCGTGGACTTGGATGGTGCCAGTGACTGCGCACCCGTGATGATGTTTTCCGAACTGCCACCCGGTTCGTTGGAGCGCCCGGAATAGCCGGCCTTGGCCACCAGCGACGGCAGCATGTCCCAGCTCTTCAACTCGGCATCACCCATGGCCAGGGCCTGCTTCATGCGCTCAACCCGGAAATCCAGGTTGTATTTCAGCGCCCTCGCCATGGCCTCATAGAGCGACACCGGTCCGGATATCGGTTCCTGGTCGGCCGCCAGGGCATTCAGGTTCGCTTCCGCGAAGGAGACCATCTCATCCTGCGTCAGCGCCTCGGGCTGAATGGCACACCCCGATAATACGGCTGCCAGAGCCACCGCGATGATCCGTTTGTTCTTCATCGCCTATCTCAACCCCCCCAATGCATTTTATTTTGACTGCCAATCAAGGGTTGCATATTCACCCAAAAAAAAGCAGCCGCCTTGGCAATGGTTTGCCCCTGTCGATCAAGATCCGTCCTTTCCCCCGAATCGTCCTGATCACACTGATAACATGCCCCACAAAGACTAATCAACCGTTAAGAGAGGTCAAAAGAATCTGCAATTTATGGTTGATGATACATCTGTGCTCCTGCCCCTTGGCAGAGACAAGGCCACTCGCAAGACGGGCCACACACCCAAGCTGACATGCCGCATTGCGTATCAGGCGCCATTCGAATGCTTCGTCGCGCCTCTTTCCCCGCCTCCCGCGCCCGCCCCTCGACGACGACCGCCGCCGGACAGGGCATCCTTCACCGCCTCCGCGATGGTGCGCAAATCGAACGGCTTGGAAAGGAAAACGAAGGTCATGTCCTCGTCCAGCGATTTGGCGAAAGCATCTTCCGCATGACCTGACATGAACACCACCGGTGTCTTCACGCCCATCTCGCGCAACCTGTTCACCATGGTGGGGCCATCCATCCCCGGCATGACCACGTCGGAAATGATCAGGTCCACACCCGAACCGGAAGCAAGGCGCTCCTCCATGATATCCAGGGCGATTTCCCCACTTGCCGCCTCTATGACGGTATATCCGCGCATTTTCAGGGCGTGCACGGCAAAATCGCGCACCGTGTCCTCGTCGTCCACCACCAGCACCACGCCACTGCCCGTTAGGTCCTGCTGGGCCTTCTTCTGCCGTGCTTCCGCCTCGGCCTGGCGCTGGCGCCGCTCTTCCTCGGTTTCCACGTGCCGCGGCAAATAAATGCGGAACGTCGTGCCCTGCCCCGGCGTGCTGTCACAGAACACGTAGCCCCCGGACTGCTTGACGAAGCCATAAACGGTCGACAGCCCCAGCCCGGTGCCCTTGCCCGTGGGCTTGGTGGTGAAGAAAGGCTCGAAGATCTTGTCCATCACCTCCGGCGGAATGCCCTCGCCAGTATCCTCCACCTCGATAAGCACATAGTCGCCCACCGCCATCACCTCCGCCAGCTTGCCGGTGATCTCGCGTTCCGGCACGTTGCGTGTGCGGATGGTGATGGTGCCGCCATCGGGCATGACGTCCTCGGCGTTGCGCACCAGATTCACCACCACCCGGCCCAGCTTGCGCGGATCCACCTTGATGGGCCACAGGCCGGAACCATAATCGGCTTCCAGCCGCACGTTGCGGTTCTTCATCATCGAACGCAGCAGCTTCACCTCGCGCATCAGCCAGTCGTTCAGCGCCAGCACCTCCGGCTGCATGGTCTGACGCCGCGAGAAGGCCAGCAACTGCTCCAGAATGCGCGCCGCGTCCCACGAACGGCTCTTGATGTTGTGCACCAGCTCGTAGTTCGGGTCGGTCACGCGCATCCGCTGCAACAGGATGTCGGCCGAGCCCATAATGGGGGTCAGCAGGTTGTTCAGGTCGTGCGCCAGCTGACTGGCCATGAGCCCGATCTGCTGCATGATCTGCCCATGCTCGATCTGCTCCATCAACGACTGCTTCAGCGTCGTGTCGAGCACGAACAGGGCCACGCCACCGGCCGGTCCGGGCGTCACGGTGACACGTGCGCGCGTGTGCATCTCCTCGCCCAGAGAAACCTCGATCTGCACCTGCTCGCGCCGGGCCTTGAGCACCGAATCGATCGCCGCATCCAACTTGCGCACGTCCTGCGGCGACACCAGCGCCGTCGCCACGTCTCCCAGCTTCGCCAGGTCCTTCGCCGAGGCCGCCAGCCGCGCGTTCATGAAGCGTATGCGCTTTTCCTCGTCCACCAGCGCCACCCCCACCGGCGCCATAGTGATGAATCGTTCCAGCTGCTCGACCAATTGGGATTGTTCGGCCCGCATGGGCAGCATGAGCGTACGCGTCAGCGCCAGCTGGCCGTTCGCGGCGTATTGCGCCTGATACAGAACGCGCACCGGCCGCACGATCCCGCCAGCATCGCGGACATGGGTCAGGTGTTCGGCTTCCACCGAGCCGCCCGGCGCGCCCTTCAGGGCGGCCAGCCTGTCCAGCAGCTCTTTCGGCAGAACATCGGCAAGATCCAGGTCGCCGGGCTGATAACGCGCGGTGTCGACACCCAGCCAGCCGGCCAGCGTCGCGTTCAGGTGCACGACCGCGCCGTCGCCCGTTGCCACCACCAGCCCCGCCGGCAATTCATCCAGCGCCACCACCGTTTCACGAAGGCGGCGCATGATCTTCTCCTGATTGACGCGCTCGCTGGTGATGTCCTCGATCTGCCAAAGCTCGCAAGCGTCGCCCTCGCAGTCGAACAGCCGCACCGAAACCCGCAACCATTTTCCCTCCCCCGGCCGATCGGAGAAAGGGGACTGGCCGGCGGGAAAATGCAGTTCTTCCTCTGCGTGGCCATCCCTCGCCAGGCGCTGCTGCATTCGGTAGATGCGTGCCGCCACCTCGGGATTGCCGGCGAACAGATGCTCCACCCCCGCCAGTCGGCGGCGCCCCAACCGCCGCACCAACTCCAGGTAGGCGGCATTGGCGGCGATGGGACTGCCGTCCCGACGCACCACCACGGTCGCCGCCGGCAGGGCATCCCACCCTTCGGTCAGCACCGCCATCTCATCAAGTCCGCGAAAGCGCACCTGGCCGCTGAAAACGCCATAGGCCACCAGCGCCAGGAAGGATGCGATGAGCAACAACGCGATCGCGGTATCCGACCGGTTCAGTGGCGGCAGCTTCTCGGCCCATACCAGCAGGCCGAAAATGGCCATGACCACCGCCCCCACGCCCAGCAGCACCACCAGCGGCAAGCGTCGCCTCGCCACCATCGCGGCGGGAAGGCCTTCGCTCGCCTCCAATGCCCGGGCTTCGTGCGACATGAATGATTTCCCGAATCAGGCTGGCGACACCTGGGGCACCAGCGCCCCGCCCCTGCGCACAAGAACGAATCGCCCGTATTATATCCGCAAGAATGTTCCGTCCCGCTTGTGGTTTTGCAACCCTTCGCGTTTTCGCATAATCTGTCCAGCGCCCGCGAACGGGCGAAACAAACGAGACGTACCGGGGGGGCGACATGAGCGGTCTGAATGCGAATCAGCTCATTTCCACGGCGATATGGGCACTGGTGGTGTTGGTGGTTCTCATCGGCGCCATGGTCTTGCTGCGTACGCTTCTCTCGCGCCGCCGCCGGCAAGGAGAACGCATCGGCATTCTCGAGCGCCTGCCCGTCACCGGCGACGCCGAATTGTTGCTGGTGCGGTGTGACGACAGGGAACATCTCATTTGCCTGGCCGGCGATGGCGGGTTCCTGATCGATGCCGATATCCGCGACCAAGGCGGTGCCAGCAATCCCGCCTTGCCACCGCAGCAAATGACCCCGCCCCAGGC
>JALVRJ010000379.1 GCA_027031305.1 Hyphomicrobiales bacterium
ACATGGCGCCGGAGCTGTTCCGCGGCATCGTGGCGGAGGTGCCGTTCGTGGACGTTCTTTCCACCATGCTCGACGCCTCGCTGCCGCTCACCCCGCCGGAGTGGCCCGAATGGGGCAATCCCATCGAGAGCAAGGAGGATTATCTGAACATCGCCAGCTACAGCCCCTATGACAACGTGAAGACGCAAGCCTATCCGGCCATCATGGCCGTGGCGGGGCTGACCGACCCGCGTGTGACCTACTGGGAGCCGGCGAAATGGGTGGCGAGATTGCGCGAACTCAAACGCGATGACAACCCGTTGCTGCTGAAGACGCACATGCGAGCGGGCCATGGCGGGCTGCCGGGGCGCTATGCGCACCTGAAGGACGTGGCGCTGATTTACGCCTTCGCCTGCAAGCTGTGGGGACTGGCGGAGCGGGCCTGAAGGGAACGACGATAATGGCAAGTGGGGAGCGCGCATGATGAACGAGGCATCCGGCGGGGCGCGCCTGGTCATCGCCATCGACGGGCCGGCGGCGGCAGGCAAGGGCACGCTGGCGCGGCGCCTGGCGGAGCATTATGGCCTGGCCTTTCTCGACACGGGCGCGCTGTATCGCGCGGTGGGGCTGGCCATGTTGCGGGCCGGGCTGGACCCGGACGACCCACGGGCGGCGGAGGAAGTGGCGCGCAAGCTGGACCTTTCCCTCATGGAAGATCCCGACCTGCGTGGCATGAAGGCGGGGGAGGCGGCCTCGAAAGTGGCGCGCCACGCGGGGGTGCGCGCCGCGCTGCTGGATTTTCAGCGCGCCTTCGCCTACGAGCGCAACCCCAATGGCGCGGTGCTGGACGGGCGCGACATCGGCACCGTGGTGCTGCCCGAGGCGGATGTGAAGCTGTTCGTGACGGCCAGCCCGGAGGTGCGGGCGAAACGCCGTTTCGAGGAGTTGCGGGCGCAGGGCAGGGACGTGGCCTACGAGGAGGTGCTGGCGGCGGTGCGCGAACGCGACGCGCGCGACATGAACAGGGCCGAGGCCCCTCTGCGCCCGGCCGAGGACGCCCACTTGCTGGATACTTCGGAATTGGATATATGTGCCGCGTTCCGGGCGGCGCGTGAGATCATCGACGCGCGTGCAAGAGCCAAGACCGGGGGGCGCGCCTGAAGACGGGCACGCCCTGGCCGGTCTTGTCGTTTTGGGAAAACCATGCCCTTGCGTTTCCCAGCCGCCGGCCCCGCGCCCGGAAAGGCCGGTGATGGTGAAGCGTGGGCGCAACCGAGCGAGCAAACGAGGGCGAACCCCGCCCGCGGGCGCATGATTTCCCGGCGCCTTGGCGCGTCGCGTCCGTGGGACGACCTGCGGAGATTGCCGTGGGCCAACCCGATTCGTTTGTGTCGGCAAAAAGGAAGCAAAGAGACATGACCGAAGCTAGCAGCACCGCGAACAGCGATTCCATGCGTGCCGAATTCGAGGCCCTGCTGGAATCCGAGCTGTCGCACATGCCGAAGGAAGGCCAGGTGGTGAAGGGCCGCGTGGTCGGCATCGAGAACGACTACGTGATCGTCGACATCGGGCTGAAGACGGAAGGGCGCGTGCCGTTGCGCGAGTTCGAGAGCGCCGGCGAGGAGGTGAACGTCGGCGACGAGGTGGAAGTCTACCTCGAGCGCATCGAGAACGCGCTGGGCGAGGCCGTGCTGTCGCGTTACAAGGCGCGCCAGGAAGAGGTCTGGGAGAAGCTGGAGCAGGCCTACGAGAAGGGCGAGCCGGTGACGGGCCAGATCTTCGGCCGCGTCAAGGGCGGCTTTACCGTCGACCTGGGGGGTGTGGTGGCCTTCCTGCCCGGCTCGCAGGCCGACATCCGCCCCATTCACGACATCACGCCGCTGCTGAACGTCGATCAGCCGTTCAAGATCCTGAAGATGGACCGCCGGCGGGGCAACATCGTGGTGTCGCGCCGTGCCATCCTGGAGGAAAGCCGCGCCGAGCAGCGCAAGGAGATGCTGGAGAACCTCAAGGAAGGCGATGTGGTGGAAGGCGTGGTGAAGAACATCACCGATTACGGCGCCTTCATCGATCTCGGTGGCATCGACGGCCTGCTGCATGTCACCGACATGAGCTGGAAGCGGGTGGGGCATCCCTCCGACATGATGAGCGTCGGCGATACGGTGAAGGTGAAGGTCATCCGCATCAATCCGGAAACGCAACGCATCTCGCTGGGTGTCAAGCAGCTCTCCGATGATCCATGGAAGACGGTGGCGCAGAAATACGCCATCGGCAGCCGGGTGAAGGGGCGGGTGACCAACATCACCGATTACGGCGCCTTCATCGAGCTGGAGGATGGCATCGAAGGCCTGGTGCACGTTTCCGAGATGAGCTGGACGAAGAAGAACGTGCACCCGAGCAAGATCGTCAACGTCGGCGACGAGGTGGAGGTGCAGGTGCTGGACGTGAATCCGGAGCGCCGGCGCATCTCGCTGGGCCTGAAGCAGACCCAGCAGAATCCGTGGGACACCATCGAGCAGAAGTATCCGAAGGACACGGTGGTGGAAGGCGAGGTGAAGAACGTCACCGAGTTCGGCATCTTCGTCGGCCTGGAGGACGACATTGACGGCATGGTGCACCTGTCCGACATCGACTGGACGCGGCCGGGCGAGGAGGCCATCAAGGACTACCAGAAAGGTCAGAAGGTGAAGGCCGTGGTGCTGGACGTCTCGCCGGAGAAGGAGCGCATCTCGCTGGGCATCAAGCAGCTCTCCGAGGACCCGCTGGCCAAGGCGGGCCTGAAAAAGGGCGCCACCGTGACGGCCGAGGTGACGAAGGTGGAGGAAGGCGGCATCGAGGTGAAGATCGCCGGCACCGACGTGACCACCTTCATCAAGCGTTCGGACCTGGCCAAGGATCGCGCCGAGCAGCGGCCCGAGCGGTTCGCCGAGGGCGAGAAGGTGGACGCCATGGTCACCAATGTGGATCGCGCGTCGGGCAAGGTGACGCTCTCCATCAAGGCGCTGGAAA
>JALVRJ010000380.1 GCA_027031305.1 Hyphomicrobiales bacterium
GGACTGGCATGCCTCCGTTGCCGCCGGCCTGGCGCGGGGGCTGACGCGGGAAGAGGCGGCGCGCTTTTCCTTCCTGCTGGGCATTCCGGCCATTGCCGGGGCGGGGGTGCTGGTGCTGGGCGAGGCGGTGCGCGACGGTGTGAAGATCTCTCTCGATGCCTTGCTGGCGGGCGTGTTCACCTTTTTCGTGGCGCTGGCGGCCATCGCCTTCCTGATGCGGGTGATCACCCGTGTCGGCCTCATTCCCTTCGTCATCTACCGCTTCATGCTGGCGGCGGTGCTGCTGGGGCTGATGATCACGGGGCACCTGTGACATCAAAATGCATGAAGCCTCCCATTTGTGAAACACAGAGCCTGGGCGCAGCATGGGGCGGTTTGCACCGGTCTGTCCTTACGCACATCGACATGAGTCATACCAGATTGCGTAATGTCTGACTGGCGAGCCTGCCCCGCGCCTCCTCCCAAGCCCTTGTTTTTCACAATTTGGGGGCCCAAGTGGGGTGGGTGGTCCTTCATGCGTTCTGGTATCACCTGTTTGCCTTCGCCTGTGTGGGTTCTGTCCGATTACGGTGGCGGCCCGGCTGCCCTTGACGCCCCCGGCGGGGCGGAACACAATCGCCCTGCCCTCCTCCATCGGGGGCTGAATGGCCACTTGTCCCCTCGCACACGGCCGCGCGCATGACCTTTCAATTGCCTGACAGATCGGCCATCACCACGCCGCTGGCCTCGTTGGAGCTGGTGGTGCTGGATACCGAAACCACCGGCCTTGACGTGGCGCGCGACCGCATCATCGAGCTCGCCGGCGTGCGCGTGCGCGACGGCGCGGTGGTGGAAGAGGAAACCTTCTCCACGCTCGTCAACCCGGGGATGCCCATTTCCAGGGCCTCCACAGGCGTACATGGCATCACCGACGCGGACGTGGCCAGCGCCCCCACCTTCGCCGAAGCCGTGCACGAGTTCGCCGAATGGGCCGGGCCGCACGTCATCGGCGGCTTCATGGTGGGGTTCGATCTCGCCATCATGCGCTCCGAGCACCATCGCTTCGGCCTGCGCTGGCAGATGCCGCTGGCGCTGGACGTGCAGGCGCTGGCGCAGCTGGTGGCCCCGCGCCTGCCGGACTTCTCGCTGGAAACCATCGCCGCCTGGCTGGAAATTGGCATCACCACCCGCCACCGGGCGCTGGCGGATGCGCTCGCGGCCGCGCACATTTTCGTGCGCCTGCTGCCGCTGCTGAAGGAACGCAACATCCGCACCCTGGCGGAAGCCTTGCGCGCGGTGGAAGAGCTGCAATCGCGCCGGGGCGCGGCCGCTTCCGGCCTGCCTGCGGCGTGGGAGCTGGAAAAGCCGCAATGGCGCCCGGCGAAGCGGGTGGACAGCTACCCCTTCCGCCACCGCGCGCACGAGGTCATGCGGCGCGAGATCGCCACCATTGGCTCGCACGCTGGCGTGGAGGAGGCCTTGCAGGCCATGCTGAAGAAACAGGTGAGCTCTCTGTTCGTGCCGCCGGAGGAGGAAGGGGGCGAGTGGGGCATCATCACCGAGCGTGACATCCTGCGCGCCATCGCGGCGAACGGCCCCAGCGTGCTGCGCCACCAGGTGGGGCAATACGCCAGCTTTCCGCTCATCGCCGTGGCCGAGAACGAGTTCATCTACCGCGTGCTGGCGCGCATGACGGAGCTGGGCGTGCGCCACATGGCCGTGCGCAGCCGGGTGAACGACGAGATCATCGGCGCGCTGTCGCAAAGCGACCTGTTACGCTACCGCGCCAGCGAGGCGGTGGTGTTCACCGAGCGCATCAACAAGGCGCGCTCGGCCGAGGAGCTGGCGGAGCTGTGGCCCATGCTGCTGGACGTGGTGCGGGCCATGCACGCGGACAACGCGCCGGCCAACGACATCGCCGCCGTCATCGCGCGGGAACTCAGGGCGCTGACGGCGCGGGCTTGTGTGCTGGCCATGGACGAAATGCGCCAGCGCGGGCGTGGTGATCCACCGGTTGCGCACGGGGTGCTGGTGTTGGGCTCGGCCGGGCGTGGCGAGAGCCTGTTGGCGATGGATCAGGACAACGCCATCATCTACGCCGACGTGCCGGAGGAGCGGCTGGAGCAGGTGGACGCCTGGTTCGCCGAATATGGCGCCATCGTCAATGAGACGCTCAACACCGCCGGCGTGCCGCTATGTCCGGGCGGGGTGATGATGCGCGAGGCGAAATGGCGCAAGAGCCGCGCGCAATGGCTGAAGACGGTGGACAAGTGGCTGTCCACCGCTGCCCCGCAGGATCTGCTGCATGTGGACATCTTCTTCGACCTGCGCCGGGCCCATGGCGATCGCGCCCTGGTGCGGGACTTTCGAAGCGAGTGCCTGGAGCGGGCGAAAGGGGCGCGCACGCTGCTGAAGTTCCTGAGCCTACAGGCGAGTGATTTCGACTCGCCGCTTGGCTGGTTCGGACGGCTGCGGGCCGATCACGAAGGGCGGGTGGACCTGAAAAAGGGCGGGCTGATGCCCATCTATTCGGCGGCGCGGGTGCTGGCGCTGAAGTTGGGTAGCGTGCAGCGGGCGACCCCGGCGCGGCTGCGGGCGGCGGCGAAGGCCGGCATCTGCCCCAAGCCACAGGCGGAGAACCTGATACAGGCGCACCGCATCCTGCTGGGCACGGTGCTGGCGCAGCAGCTGCGCGACATCGAGCGGGGCCTGACGCCGTCGAACAAGGTGGCGGTGTCGGAGCTGAACGCCTATGAGCGCGACGAACTGCGCTGGGCGCTGGAGCAGGTGCGCTCCATTCCCTCCCTGCTGGGCGTCCCTGAGCTAAGGGTAGGGTGAGAGCAACAGTGCCAAAAAAGTATATTTATCTTGTTAGTATCTCCAGTCGCCCGTGAACTATGGCTTTTGCATCTGATTGGCGGCTGAGGGAGGCGGAGCGAAGGCCAGCTGCAACAGGGCCAAAAGGATCGTGATGATCCAGTTGATCAGCAGCCGGAAATTGTATCCCAC
>JALVRJ010000381.1 GCA_027031305.1 Hyphomicrobiales bacterium
GAAAAACCCGCCCAATCAATTTGCAAGGAAATCGGCCGAAACTGCCGTCTTCCTGCAAAATCCATTACTTCGAGACGAAAAATACAACAGCAATATCAATGCATTATGAATACATCACGAGGGACTATGAAAAGAAAAGGTTCGCCCGCCAGTTTCGCCGGGGCGGGACACCGCCTTTCTCAGGCCGCTCCTTCCTCGCGGGCACGTTGCCGGGCGGCGATCTTTTCAGGGTCTTCGGCCAGCATGGCGGAAACCACCGCCTCCGCGCACACCTCGCCATTCACCACCGCCCTGCAATCGAACCAGTAGATATTGCGCCGCCCCTTGATGGTCTTCACCTCGAAACGTACCGTTTCACCCGGCACCACTGGACGGCGGAAGCGGCACTTGTCGATGGAAACGAAATAGACAAGCGAATCGGCGGCCTTGATGCCCTTGTGGGCCAGAACCATCACGCCTGCGGTTTGCGCCATGGCCTCCAGCAACAGCACGCCCGGAAACACCGGCTTGTCCGGAAAGTGGCCCGCCAGAAACGGCTCGGTGGCGGTGACATTCTTGATGCCCACCGCCGATTCCTCACCATTCATTTCCTCCACGCGGTCAATCAGCAACATGGGATAACGATGCGGCAGGATCTCCATGATCCTTTGCACGTCCGCCGTGGAAAGCTCGGATTTCTGTTCGCTCATGCCATTAACCGGAAAATTGCGGAGAAGGGGAGGGGCGGTTGCCTCGCGACATCTCAGAATCGCGTGCCCACGCCGAACTGGATCAGCTCGTCCTTGTCCCAGGAAGCCTTCTTCACGGCATAGCCCACGTTCAGGCGCAGCGGCCCCAGCGGCGAGCGCCACAACAGACCCGCGCCCACAGTCCAGCGCAGCTTTGCTGAATCGTTGATGGTGACTCCGGGATAGTTCTTCTTTACGCCGAAGACGGTGCCGAAATCGGTGAATACGGCACCGGAAAGGCCCAGCTCTTCCGGTAATCCCAGCGGAAACATGACTTCCAGCGAACCGATGGCATAGGTTTCGCCACCCAGGTAATTGTCCTGGTTGTCACGCGGGCCGACCCCGGCCACTTCGAAGCCGCGGAAGGAAGGGCCTCCAATGGTAAAGCGATCACTCGCGCGCATGTCGTCGCCACCCCAGGCGCGCACATGACCACCGGTCCCCTTCAGCTTCAACACCACCCCATCATGGAACAGCGGCATGAAGTAATAGGCTGCCACCTCCGCGCGGGCATATTTTACATCACCCCCCAGCCCCGCGAAATCCAGCGAAGTCTGCACCCGGAAGCCGGAAGTGGGGTTGGCCGGGTTGTCAAGATTGTCGAATACGTAGGTCGCGCCCAGCAGCGAAATCCAGTCCTTGCCCACCGTATCGCAAATGGCGGGAGCATAATCGATGGAGGCCGGGTTGCACACGCCGCTCGAATCCTTCGCTTTCGTGTCGCGATAGGTCAGGCGATAGCGCGTATACAGCGTCTGGTAATCGTCCAGAGGAAAGTTGGCCCGCAGACCGAAGCCGGCCTGGTTGGTGCGGTAGCTCGATTCATCTCCCAGGTCGGTGCGATTGCCGAACAGGTCGAAGCCAGCCGCCATGTTGTAGCCCAGGAAATACGGCTCTGTATAACTGAAATCCAGCGATTGGCGCTTGAAGGAAAGAGAGGTCTTCAGCTTCACCTCGCGCCCGGTACCCATCAGGTTGCGCTCGGTGATTTCGGCCGAAACCACCGGACCGTTTTCCGCCGTCGAGTAACCGATGGAGCCATGCAGACTGCCGGTGGATTTTTCCTCCACTTCCACCACCAGCACCACCCGGTCCGGAGCGCTGCCCGGCACCTCGCGAAAGTTGATTTTCTGGAAGAAGTCCAGCGCCGTCAGCCGCCGCCGGGCGCGATCGATGAGCACGCGGTTGTAGGCGTCACCCTCCGCCAGCCGCAGCTCGCGCCGAATGACCTCGTCACGCGTGCGCGTGTTGCCAACGATGTCGATGCGCTCGATGTACACGCGCGGCCCTTCTTCCATCTTGTAGATGATGTCGAGCTTCTTCTCGTCCGGGTTGCGCACGATCTCGGGCCGCACCTGGGCAAAGGCGAAGCCGGCGCGCGCTGCCTCCAGCGTCATCTTCTCGACGCTCTTGTCCACTTCCGCTGCATTGTAGATCTCGCCCGACCGGGTCTCCACCAGGTGTTGCACCTTTTTCGGGTCCAGCTCCGTGGCGGAAGTGTCGATCTGCACCTCACCCACCTTGTATTGCGGGCCCTCGTCGATCTGGAAGGTGACGATGAAGCTCTCGCCATCCGGCGCCAGCTCGGCGTCGGCCGAGAGGATTTGCACGTCGGCGAAGCCATGCTGCAGGTAGAAGCGCCGCAACAGCTCCTTGTCGTAGGCGATGCGGTCCGGGTCGTAGCGATCGGCGGTGGAGAAGAATTTCCACCACGTATCCTCTTCCGAGGTGATGACGCTCTTCAGTTTGTTGTCGGAAAAGGCCTTGTTGCCGACGAAGCGGATGGACGTGATGCGGGTTTCCTTGCCCTCGTTGATCTTGAAGATCAGGTCCACCGTGTTGTCGGCGCGCTCGATGATCTGCGGTTCCACCTGCACGTTGTAGTAACCGGCCCGGCGGTAGACGTTGATGATGCGGTCCACGTCCGCCTGCACCCGCGCGCGGGTGAGCATGGCGCGGTCATGCAGCTGGATTTCCTTCGCCAGGTCCTTGTCGGAAATCTCGTCGTTGCCCTCGAAGCGCACCCGCGCGATCATCGGGTTTTCCACCACCCGCACCACCAGCGTGTTGCCCCGCCGCAGGATCTGCACGTCGCGGAACAGGCCGGTCTGGAACAGCGCCTTCAGCGAGGCGTCGATGGCCGCCGGATCAAAACGGTCTCCGGGGCGCAGCTGGAGGTAGGAAAGGATGGCTTCGCGCTCCACGCGTCGCGCGCCTTTCACCACGATGTTGCGCACGACCTGTGCCTGCGCAACAT
>JALVRJ010000382.1 GCA_027031305.1 Hyphomicrobiales bacterium
TGCGGTCGATCTCGATTCCCGCCTTGCCGAGCCCGTCGATAAATCGGGAATAGGTCAGGCCATGTTCGCGGGCGGCAGCGTTGATGCGCTGGATCCACAGGGCGCGGAAGGTGCGCTTGCGGCGCTTGCGGTCGCGATAGGCATATTGCGCGGCGCGCTCCACCGCCTGCACCGCCACACGGTAGACGTTCTTGCGGCGGCCATAATAGCCCTTGGCCTTGCCGATGACCTTGCGGTGCCGCTCGCGGGAACGCGGACCGCCCTTTTTCGCTCGTGCCATGGTGAAATCTCCTCAGTCGAAAAAACGTTCCGGTTGTCAGCCTCGGCGGCTGAGCGCCTTGTCGCTCAGTGATAGCGATAGGGCATGATCTTCTTCACGATCTTGGCATCTCCCTCGGCCAGGATGGTGGTACCACGCTGGTTGCGGATCTGCTTGTTCGTGCGCTTGATCATGCCGTGCTGCTTGCCGGCCTGGGTGCCGCGCACCTTGCCCTTCGCCGTGAAGCGGAAGCGTTTCTTCGCTGCGGACTTGTTCTTCAGCTTGGGCATTTCGGCGTTCCTTTCTTGCGGGCATGGCATGGTGATGAAGCATCATGCCGATGCGGTTGCCGTTGGCATGCCGCCGCGGCAGCCCATGTTGGCCGGGCGGCACCTGTCCGTTTCGTCCGTGCGGGCCTGATCCCGGCACGGACAGGGCGTTTTCATACGTCAAAAGCCCCCCTGCCGCAAGGGGCGGCGCAAATGGTCGGCTTGCGCCGAAAAGGCGCTAACGGATTCAGCACAATTTCGCCTTGCGCAGCTTGTGATAGGCCTCGATGACCACCCGCAGGCGGGCCTCCTTCACCTTGTCCCCTCCGTGCATGTCCGGGTGCAGCTCCTTCACAAGCTTCTTGTAGCGCGCCTTGATGGCCGTGGCGTCGGCCGTTTCGTCCAGCCCCAGCGCCTGCAAGGCCTCGACAACGGCGGTGGGCAGCTTGCGCTGTGGCCTGCCGTATGCGGCGGTGTCCGCCCCGAACAGGCCGTGAATATCGTGCCAGGGACGGCCATGGCGGAACCCCGCGCGAAAGCCGCCGGCGCCACCGGGCGCGGTGCGGCCGCCCATGCGCCAGGTGGGGCGGTGGCCAGTGACATTGCGCTCCAGCCAGTCGCGCAGCTCCTCGGCGGCCATGCCGGAGAAATAATTGTAGCTCTTGTTGTAGCGGCGCACGTGCTCCAGGCAGAAAACGAAATACTCGCCCTCGCGGTCGCGGCCCTTTGGCGCGGGGTGTTCGCCGGGGCGGCCGCAGCCGGGCCAGTCGCACGCCGGCGCCCGGCGGCGGGCGGTTTCCTCCGCATCGGGCTTGATGCGCAGCCCGTCGAGATATTTGGAATGGAGCTTCATCCGTTTCGTCAAGGTCGCCTGAACGGTTCCAAGCCGGGAATCGCCGATATCTATCACACAACTTGCGCCGGTCATAAGCCCAAAGCGCGGACGCCGCCGATGATCGTCGGAGCGTAAATTGTCCGGCCGCGTTAACGTCCTGGTTAACGTTCGGCGCATACCATGCACACAGGCGTCCCGCCACTTGCTTCCGCAGTGGGACGGGACATGGTCTTCCGTATCGTCAGGAGTGGAGGCAGGGTCATGAACGGCGCCGACAAACTGAGGCGAGAAGGCGCGCCGCGCCTGTCGATATCCTCCCGCGTGCTGTCGCACGGCCTGCCGGCGCTGGTCATCGGCGGCGCCCTGATGCTGGCCGCGATATGGCTGGCGACGCTGGAGCTGACGGACATGTTGGCGCGGGTGCAGGTGGAAACCCGCATGGCCCACGTGGCGGAAAAGGTGGGCGAGGTGATGAAGGATCATGCCGGCGGCGTGCTGTCGGAGGAAACCACCGCCGCGCTTTCGCACCTGGAGCAATTCCTGAACGTGCAACACATGGAGCTGCTGGACGCCAGTGGCCGGGTGTTGTGGCACGGCGAAACGGCCCCGCACCCGGCGGTGCAGCCGCCGGCGCCGGGCAAGACGGTGATCGAGCGGCACATGGTGGACGGCATGAGCCGCGTCATCGCCCGGCACTACGCCAACCTGGAAACCCCCGGCGGCACCCTGCACCTGTTGCTCATGGCCGACGTGACGGACGTCATGGCGGGATACCGGCGCATCGGCGTGTTGCTGGCCAAGGCCTTCAGCAGCGTCGTGCTGGTGGCCATTTTCCTGATGGGGTGGATGCTGATCCTGCGTTGGCGCGAACAACGCGCGCTGATGGCCGAGATCCGCATGGTGCTGCAATCGGCCCGTGGCGAGGGTGACGAGAGCGCGCAACTGCGCGCCCTGCTGGACCAGGCCGCCGAGCACAATGCCACCTTGCTGCGGCAGATGCTGGCGGTGGTGCAGGCGGCGGAGGAACG
Source organism: Hyphomicrobiales bacterium (assembly GCA_027031305.1). Lineage (GTDB taxonomy): Bacteria > Pseudomonadota > Alphaproteobacteria > Rhizobiales > Aestuariivirgaceae > Thermopetrobacter. The sequence continues at coordinate 2,392 of JALVRJ010000382.1, forward strand.
CGGACGCCATGCCACGCGCGCGGCGGACAGCGCCCGGACCGGGGAAGCTCGCCGGATGGCCTGAAGAAATCATGACGAGGCAGGCACGGGTGAAACCGGCACCCGCCGCGCAGGGATCGCGCGGCGGGTTTCATGCCGTCACCTTTCCTCGCGCAGGGCGCCTTCCATCCAGGCCGTCATTTCGTCGATGACGGCGTCATGAAAGCGCGCGCCGGGGTAGTCGTAGAACTGCACGGCGCAAGGCACGTCCGCGTGCAGGGCATCGCCACGCTCTTGCGGCCGGAAGTCCAGCCACATGATGAGCGGCGCGCCGCCATGCTTCATGTCGACCAGCACCCAGCATTCGTCATTGGCCAGCACCAGCGTGCCGGGACGTGCCTTCAGCGGCATTTCCAGCAACGCGTCATGGCGCTTGCGCCAGCGTAGCCAGGCATTCCAGGTGCGTGCCGGAATGGCCGTTTCGTTGCGGCGCAGAAAGGGCATGTTGGCGAAGGGCAGGCTCATGGCGGTCATCCAGTGGCACGCTGCGAACTCATACCAGGTTGCGTAAAGACTGACCAGTAAAACCACCCCGCGCCCTCACC
>JALVRJ010000383.1:0-658 GCA_027031305.1 Hyphomicrobiales bacterium
GGGGCGGGGGAGGCCGGATTCAGTCGAACGCCAATTCCCTCCGGTTCCGGAAATAGGCCAAAGATCGCGGATTGGCCAGAGCGCCGGTGTTTTTCACCTCCTCGCCGTGGATGGTCTTGCGCACGGCGATCTCGCTGATCTTGCCCGATCGGGTGCGCGGAATGTCCGGCACGGCGGCGATGACGGCGGGCACGTGCCGCGGCGAGGCGCCGGCGCGGATGCGTCGGCGAATGCGCTGCCCGAGGTCTTCGTCCAGCGCCACGCCGTCCTTCAGAACGACGAACAGCACCACGCGCTCGTCCGTGCCGTCGGGCGTCTTCTGGCCGACGGCGACGGCGTCGGCGATCTCGTCCATCTCCTCCAGCTGGGCGTAGATCTCGGCGGTTCCGATGCGCACGCCGCCGGGGTTGAGCGTGGCGTCGGAGCGGCCGTGGATGATGAAGCCGCCGTGTTCGGTGATCTCGGCGTAATCGCCGTGCGTCCAGACGTTGGGGAAGCGGGCGAAATAGGCATCCGAGTAGCGTCTGTCGCCGGGATCGTTCCAGAACCCCAGCGGCATGGAGGGGAAGGGGCGGGTGCAGACCAACTCGCCCTTTTCGCCGCGCAGCGGGCGGCCGTCCTCGTCGAACACCTCCACCGCCATGCCGAGAATCGGTCC
>JALVRJ010000383.1:668-2964 GCA_027031305.1 Hyphomicrobiales bacterium
CCGCCAACGAAGCAGCCGCAGATGTCGGTGCCACCGGAGATGGAGGCCAGGTGCACCTCGGGCTTGACGTGCTGATAGACGAAGTCGAAGCCGGCGGGGGAAAGCGGCGAGCCGGTGGAATAGACCACGCGCAGGGCCGAAAGGTCATGGCGGGCGCGTGGATGGTATGCGGCCTTGTGCACGGCGTCGATGTATTTCGCCGAGACGCCGAAATGGGTGACGCCCTCGGCCTCGGCCAGCGCGAACAGGCGTTCGGGGCCCGGGTGAAAGGGCGAGCCGTCGTAGAGCACCAGCCGCGCCCCGGCGAAAAGGCCGGAGACGAGCCAGTTCCACATCATCCAGCCGCAGGTGGTGAAGTAGAAGAGCACGGTGTTCACGTCGTGCCCGCCGTGCAACACGTGTTCGGTGACGTGCTTGAGCAATATGCCCCCCGAACGGTGGATGATGCACTTGGGCTTGCCGGTGGTGCCGGAGGAAAAGAGGATGAACAACGGATGGTCGAAGGGCAGCGGCGCGTAACGTGGCGCGGCGCCCGCGTGCGGGGTGGTGAAACGCTCCCAGGTGTCGGCGTCGGCCAGGGTGGCGGCCAGCCGCGCCGCGTCCTCCGCGCCGCCAGCGAAAGGGAAGATGACCGTGCGCCGCAGCGAGGGCAGGCCGGCGCGCAGGGCTTGCAGCTTGTCGCCGAGGGCGAAGCGCCTGCCGTTGTATTGATAACTCTCCGCCGCCAGCAACAGCCTCGGCTCCAGCTGGCCGAAACGGTCGAGCAGGGCGCGGGCGCCGAAATCGGGCGAGGCGGAAGACCAGATGGCGCCGATGCTGGCACAGGCGAGAAAGGCGACGATGGTGTGCTCGGAATTGGGCACCACGCCGGCGACGCGATCGCCGGATTTCACGCCGACCTGCTGAAGGGCGGCGGCGAAGGCGGCGACCTCGTCGCGCAATTCCCGCCAGGTGACGACCTTGCGCGCGCCCCATTCGCGCAGGGCCACCAGCGCCGGGGCATTGGGCGCGGTCTCGGCATGGCGCAGCAGGTTCTCGGCGACGTTGAGCGTGGCATCGGGGAAAAAACGGGCCTTGCGGAAAATCTCGTGGGGCTCCAGCACGCGTGCCCCGGGGGCGCCGAGGACGCCGCCGAAATCCCACACCGCGCGCCAGAAGTCCTCCAGCCGGCTGACGGAAAAATCGTGCAAGGCGGAAAAACCCGCCAGTTGCGTGCCATGGCGGGCGTTGAGCACGTGCATGAAGCGGGCCATGGGAGCGTGTGTCAGGGCCTGCTTCGGCGGCACCCACAGCGGCGCATCCGGCATGGTCATGGAAAGGCCTCCTTCAAACCGCAGAAGGCGTTGAAACGGGCGCGAACGGAAAGGCGCATGGCAACGGCCAGGCCAAGGGCTGGCCAAATGCGATGCTATCCTTATTCTAGCTTCTCAGAAAGCCCCTTTCGAGAGGGCATGGCCGGGAGACGCACATGGGACGCAAACGACGCAGATCGACCCATACGCGCATCGTTGTTTTCATCGCCGTGCTCGCGGCGCTGGCTGGTGGCGGCGTCTTCCTGGCGCAAAAGCTGGCCACACCGACCTTTCTCGTCGCCAAGATCGGCGAAGCGGTGAAGAAGGCCACGGGCCGCACCCTGCGGGTCGGGGCAAGGCCCAGCGTGAAGCTATTTCCGCGCATCGCGGTGGTGCTGCATGACGTGCGCCTGTCGAACCCGCCGGGCATGGGCAAGGGCGATTTCGCCAAGGTGGCGAAGCTGGAGGTGGAAGTGGAGCTCTGGCCGCTGCTGCAACGCGAACTGGTGATTCGCAAGCTCTACTTGGAGCGGCCGGAAATTCATCTGCTGGTGGACGAACGGGGGCGCAACAACTGGACTTTCAAGACCGCTGCTGCGGCGCCGGCCGGCAAGGCCGCCAAGAGCGCCGGGAGCGCCCCGGCGGACAACGGCGAGAAGGGAGGCAATGGCGGCACGCGCGCGGGCACGGCCAACGCGGCGAAAGGAAAGGCCGATGCCGGCGCGGGGCTGATTCGCGACATCCGGCTGGCGCCACTGGTGCTGCGCGACGGCGTGGTGCTGTTCGACGATGCGCGCAGCGGCACGCGGCAGCTGCTGCGCGACCTGGACATGACGCTGAAGCTTTCCGGCCCCGACAGTCCGCTGGACATGCGCGGCAATGTCATCTGGCGCCAACAGCGCGTGGGCTTCGCCCTGTTCGTGAAGGACCCGGCGCGGCTTTCCGGCCGTGGCTCGCCGGTGGAGGCCTTTCTGAAGACGCCCGGCGCGCGGGTGGAATACACC
>JALVRJ010000384.1:0-2566 GCA_027031305.1 Hyphomicrobiales bacterium
GTCATATATTGTTACTGATCAATCATGTCCTCCACCGGAAACATACCTTCCTCCGATCCCGGCCGCGCTGGCCTGCTGGACAGCTGCGACATCGCCGTCGTCGGCGGCGGAGTCGTCGGCTGTGCCGTCGCCCGCAAGCTGACGCTGCTGGGCGCGGATGTCGTGCTGCTGGAAAAGGCACCCGACATTCTCGACGGCGCCAGCAAGGCCAACAGCGCCATCCTCCATACCGCCTTCGACGCGCCGCCCGGCTCGCTGGAACACGCCCTCATGCAGCGCGGCCGCGAGGAATATCTCGCCATTCACGATTCCCTCAATCTGCCGGTGCTTCAAACCGGCGCCCTCGTCGTCGCCTGGACGCAAGAGGAAGAGGCCCTGCTGGAAGACATCCTGCGCCGCGCCCATGAAAACGGTGTCAGGGACACCCGCCTGCTCTCCGCCCGTCAGGCGCTCGACATCGAGCCCGGCCTGTCCGATTCCCTGCGCGCCGCCGTGCACGTGCCGGGTGAATACCTCGTGGATCCATGGTCGGCGCCGTTGGCCTACCTGTTGCAGGCCATCGCCAACGGCGCCCGCGCCTGGACCCGAGCCGCCGTCACCGGCGGCGTGCGCGACAATGATGGCTGGCTGCTCCATACCACCCGTGGCGACGTGCGCGCCCGCCATGTCGTCAATTGCGCCGGGCTATACGGCGATGTGCTCGACGAACTGTTGCTGGGCGAAAGCGAATTCACCATCCTCCCCCGCAAGGGCCAGTTCGTGGTCTTCGACAAGGCCGCCGCGCGACACCTGAAAACGATCATCCTGCCGGTGCCCACGGAGCGCACCAAGGGCATTGTCGTTTGCCCCACCATCTTCGGCAACGTCCTCGTCGGCCCTACCGCCGAAGACCAGCAAAGCCGCGATTCCGCCCCGGTGGACCGGGAAACATTGCGCACCCTGATGCGCCATGCGGGAAAGGTCGTGCCGGCGCTGGCCGACATGCCCGTCACCGCCGTTTACGCCGGCCTGCGCCCGGCCACCGAGAGGAAGGAATACCGCATCCGCCACCGCCCGGAGGATCATTGGACCACCGTCGGCGGCATCCGCTCCACCGGACTGACGGCGGCATTGGGCATCGCCGCCCACGTGGCCGACCTGTTGGTGGAAAGCGGCCATGCGTTCCACCCCCTGGACAACCCGGAAACGCCACGCGTGCCCAACCTCGCCCAGCACCGTCCACGCGACTGGAGCAAGCCTGGCCACGGCGAAATCGTCTGCCACTGCGAGCTGGTGACGCGTCGCGAGATCGAGGCGGCGCTGAACAGCCCCCTGCCCCCCGGCTCCCTGGCCGGCCTGAAGCGCCGCACGCGCGCCACAATGGGCCGTTGCCAGGGCTTCTACTGCTCCGCCCGCCTGGCGGAGCTGACCGAGGGATTGTTCGAACCCGGCCTGACCACGGGAAAGGCGCATGACTGAACCCTTGCATCAGGAAAAGTGCGCGGTGGCCATCATCGGCGCCGGTCCCGCCGGCCTTTCCGCCGCCATGGAGCTCAAGCGCCTCGGCGTCGACGACGTCCTGGTGCTGGAACGCGAACCGGAAGCCGGCGGCATCCCCCGCCATTGCGGCCATCCGCCCTTCGGCCTCATGGAATATGCCCGCCCCATGACCGGTCCGGCCTATGCCCGCCGCCTGGTGGCCGACGCCCGGGCCGCCGGCGTGCGCATCGCCCTGCGCACCACCGTGGTGGAGATCCGCCCACAGGCGCGCCTGCTGATCTCGCGGCCGGATGGCTTGGCCGAGATGTACGCAAGGCAGGTGCTCATCACCACCGGCGTGCGCGAAACGCCGCGTTCCGCGCGCCTCGTCTCCGGCACCCGTCCACTAGGCGTGCTCAACACCGGGGCCCTTCAGGCCATGGTCTACCTGAAGGGCGTCGTTCCCTTCCGCCGCCCCGTCATCGTCGGCACCGAGCTTGTTTCCTTTTCCGCCTTGTGGACGTGCCGCCGCGCCAGCATCCGTCCCGTCGCCATGCTGGAGGAAAACGCCCGCCCCACGGTGCGCTGGCCCCTGCACTGGGCGGCGCGGCTGTTTGGCGTGCCACTGCACTTGAACACAACCATCGCCGCCATCCATGGCCACGAGCGGGTCGAAGCGGTGGAGCTTTCCGACGGCCGCAGGCTGGCTTGCGACGGCGTGCTGTTCACCGGCCGGTTCGTGCCGGAATCCTCTCTGGCGCGCCTTGGCCACCTGGCGCTCGACAAGGGCACCAACGGCCCCGTTGTGGACCAATACGGCCGCTGCTCCGATCCATCGTACCACGCCGCTGGCAACGTCTTGCGCCCGGTGGAACACGCCGGCTGGTGCTGGAACGAGGGGCGCATCGTCGCTCGCGACATCGCCGCCACGCTGGCCACCAACCACGGAAACGAGGCCGCTGGCGAGGGCGAGGATATTGCCCTGATGCCAGAATCAGGAAGAGATGGTCAGCCGGAGCTGGCTTTGGCGTGCCGGAAGCAGAGCCTCGATGGGGATGGTGATGCGTTGCTCGGGGATGGCGCGCAGCCTGCGGGCGTAGAGCGGGCG
>JALVRJ010000384.1:2576-2959 GCA_027031305.1 Hyphomicrobiales bacterium
CGCTGGCGAGGGCGAGGATATTGCCCTGATGCCGGAGCCTCCGTTGCGTTATGCCATGCCGCAACGGCTGCGCCGCAATGGCAACGGTCATGACGGCATGAAGCATGTCCAGCTGCGCGTGGACCGGCCCGTATCCGGCACCCTGCTGGTCACCGACGGCGACCGCCCGCTCTACGCCCGCAGGCTGCGCGCCATCCCCGAGCAACGCATCACCATCCCCATCGAGGCTCTGCTTCCGGCACGCCAAAGCCAGCTCCGGCTGACCATCTCTTCCTGATTCTGGCATCAGCCGCGGCAATGCCCGGCAAAATCACCCCCGTGATGAAAGCGGGACATGGCAGCGGGCTCGCTCCGTCATTATGGCAGAATGCATAGAACCACCC
>JALVRJ010000385.1:0-2667 GCA_027031305.1 Hyphomicrobiales bacterium
CCACCAGGTCGGTGGAATATGCGCCGTCCGCGCGCCTGAAACGCCAGGCCACCATGGCGGCGATGACGAGCACCGCAAGCAGCGCGAGGACATGTGGCAACGGACCGGAGGCAGATGGCCGTTCGGTGGACGTGGCAGCGTTTTCCGTGATGGAAACGAGCTGGGTTCGCGCCCAGAGTTGCACGGCCAGCGAGGCGGCGAAGGCCATGGCCACCCAGAACTCCCAGAAGAAACGAAAACGCCCGAATGCGGAAAGCTGCGAAAGGACGGCGCCGAATACGAGCACCAGGGATGGCAGCGGGAAGCGCCGCAACACGTTCGCGGGCCCCAGCCGGGCCAGAAGATGGTTCATCATGATGTCCTCCCCCGGTCGGACCTTCGCCTCGGTCGAGGCAAGGCTTTTGCCCCATGTGTCCCAGATGTTGAAAAGTTGCAAGCGCAAACGGCTCCGGCCCGCTTCCGTCCTCCAACCACGGGATTCCCTTTGCTCGGAAGGGCGCGGCACCAGCCCTCGCCCCCTCCCCCACCTCCCTCAGGTATTGTTCGCACGGGGAGGTGGGGAGGAGGAGCGGGGAACGTCTCGGGGCACGGCGCCGATGAAATCTTCCGCCGTGGGCACGCGGCCGAAGGCGATCTTGGCGCCAAGATAGGCGAGATCCAGGTGCCTTAGGGTGGCCGGTTCCACGGCGCGGCCACCGAAGCGGCGGTTGAGACGGTCGATCTCGGCCCACAGGCGCTCGCGCTCGCGCCAGCGGGCGTCGGTTTGCGCGAACAGGTCGAGCTGGCGCGCCGTTTCCGGCGAGAGGCGGGCAAGGTGCACGTGCACATTGCGCAGGCGTGGGTCGCGGCGGTTGCGCGCGGCACGCTCCAATGCCCGCCACAGGCCCTCCAGCGCCCGCAACAGCACGAAGCTGTCCGAAGTGGCCACGGGCAGAACCTTGCGCCAGCCGGTATCGGCCGGGCGCCAGCCGATGCGCGCGGCCGAGCGCGGCCCCCGCCCCGCTGCGGGTGCGGCGCCCTCTTCCACGCCGGAGCGCCAGCGCACGGACAGGATCACCTCCCGCGCCACCATTTCCGCCCGGCGCAGGCGGGTGGCGGCCTTCAGCAACAGGGCGCAGGCCACTGGCCAAGCGGTTTCGACATGGGCGTGCTCCGGCCCCAGCACGCGGCCATGGCCGAAGCTTTTCGGCGGGCCGGCAGGCGGGGGATCGACGTCCTCGCCATGCAGCGCCCGGATGAAGCGCTCGCCCGCCACCGACCCCCAGACAGCGCGCGCCTGCCTGGGCGAGAGCCGCCACAGCCCGGCGACGTCACGCACGCCGGCACGGGCCAGCCGCCGGGCGATGCCGGTGGAGATTCCGGGCAGATCCTCCAGCTCCAGCGCCAGCAGGGCGTCGGGCAGGTCCTGCGGCATGAGCACGCGCAGGCCGTCTGGCTTGTCCAGCTCCGCCGCGATCTTGGCCAGCAGGCGCGAGGGGGCGAGGCCGATGGAACAGGTGAGCGCCTCGCCGACGTTGGCGGCGATGCCCGCCTTGATGTTGCGTGCCAGCTCGCGCGCCGGTTCCGGCGTGCCCTGCCCGCGCCCCAGGCGGGCGGAAAGCTCGTCGATGGAATGCACCAGGTCGATGGGCACATGCCGCTCGATCTCGGCCATCAGGCGATGGTGCCAGCGCACATAGACCTCGTGCCGGGCCGTGGCGACGGTGATGTCCGGGCACAGGGCGCGGGCCTCGCGCAGGTTCATGCCGCGCTTCACGCCCCGCCTCTTGGCCTCCTTCGACACCGCGATGGCCATGGTGACCTCGGCGTTGTTCAGCGGCATGACCATGAGCGGCCGGCCGCGCCAGCGCGGGTTCTCCTGTTGTTCGACGGCGGCGAAGTAACTGTCGAAGTCCAGAAACAGCCAACGCAGCGGCTCTTGCGCCGTCTCTTGGGGCTTCACGCTCATGATATTCCTATCCAGTCATGGACTAATCATGAACATTATGGAACGAATAAGGAATATTTACAAGCGAATCATGCCTTGCCGGTGGGAAAGGGAAAAACTTACCGATTTTGTCGGTGGTTATGGACACCCTCTTGAGATGATCGAATCACGCGGTCTATGACTTCGAATCAAGGAGAAAGAGGGGGACCGGGAAGATGACGAGGGGAGCTGGAAGGAGACGCACGAACCTGATGAACGACAACTGATACCGGGGGCGCAAAACATGACATCACGGGACAGGCTGAATGCCCGGCTGGCCGATTTCGGCCGCCAGCTGACGTTGCCCGAGCAGAAACATCTGTTCGATTACTGGCTTTCCCTGAGCGAGAATGGCGACTGGCCACGCAGGGAAGCCGTTCATCCGGCCGACCTTCGCAAGCTGGTGAGCCATCTGCTGTTGCTGAAAATATGTCCCCTGCCGCGCGGTGTGGAGGTGCGGCTGGCGGGCAGCGCCACATGGGACATCTACGGCGGCGAGCTGACCGGCGCGACCCTGACCGACGATCGCTGGGGGAAACACGCCGACTACTGGCGCAGGATCTACGCCGGAATGCAGGAAAACCCGCAACCCATGAATGGCCACCTGCCGCGCCTCAACGGACGGGAGCACCTCGCGCTGTTCTGGATGCGCCTGCCCTTGCGCGACGCGAAGGGCGACACCTGGTTGCTGGGGCTGGACA
>JALVRJ010000385.1:2677-2957 GCA_027031305.1 Hyphomicrobiales bacterium
GGAAGATACCGGCCTGGACGAGGCGGGAGACGATCTCGAGGACATCATTGGCCGCGAAGGCATGGCTCTGCGGATCCCTCCCCGCGCACCCATGCCGGGCATGGCTTCGGCGGCACCGCGCCCGCAAGTGGTGTTGCGCCGACGTGCCGCGAAACGAGACGATCACATCGTCATCAACTAGGACCGGGCCTCATGCATCGCGTGGCGCCCACCTGGCCCAAACGGGGGGTATCCACGCTCTTCATCAGTCCCGAGCCTGGCCTTGAATCGCGTCCACCGG
>JALVRJ010000386.1 GCA_027031305.1 Hyphomicrobiales bacterium
GATATTCGCGTTGCCCACCAGCACGTCATTGCCATCACCGCCCCTCAGCGTGTCCTGCCCGGCACCGCCATAGAGCTTGTCGTCGCCGGGGCCACCATCAAGAATGTTGGCGCCATCATCGCCTATAATGGTGTCCGCCGCGGGGCCACCAATGACATTCTCGATGCCGAGGAGCGTGTCGGAGCCCACACCATCTCCGCTGGCCTTGCCGAGGTCCAGGTTTATGGTAACGCTCTTGGTGGCGAAGTCATAGGAGACCGTATCGCTGCCCGCACCGCCATCCAGGTAATCGTCCTGGCTTCCGCCCTTGAGGTAATCATTTCCGTCTTCACCAAAGAGGGCCGCGAACCCCGAAAGATTGCCCATGACCACCCGGTCATTTCCGGCGCCGGCATGATAGAATGCCGTGGTGGAGTACAGGGTGACATTGTCATCTCCCGCCGTTCCATGGGTGGTGAAATCCACAAAATAGTATCCCGTGATACCCTCGACATTGCTCTTGATCATCTGATCGACGAGGCGAACCGTCTGGCCGGGGCGCACGGTGATGATCAGGTCGTCGCCATCCACCGCGTATTGCAGGGGGACATATGGATAATAGCCATAACTATCAAAGTATATGTCGAGCTTGTCGCTGTCGCCCTCGCCCATGTAGACGGTATTGTTGCCGAGATCGCCGATGACCACCTCGAACTCGTCGTCACCACCGTGATCCTGCGTCGTGAACGTGTCGTTGCCGGCGCCGAGGTCGATCTCGAACCCGTTTCCTTCGGTCGTGTTGACGATGAACGCATCATCGCCATCCGTGCCGAAGAAATGATGATCGATCAGCGCATGAATATCCATGGGCGTGCTGGTGGTCGCCTCGGCAATGACCGCACCCGTGCCCGTGTCGGTTAGCGTCGCGCCGCTGAACGTGTAGGTCGAGGCGCCGAGCAGCATGTCCGCCACTTCGGCGAAGTTGTCAGGCACATCACCGGCAATGTGCAGTTTGTAGTGGCCAAGCGTGACATCGATGGCCGAATTGCCGAATGTCATCGTGCCTTTCGTTGTGCCGTTGCTGGCGGCGGTGATGGACGTGATGTCATAGCTGGCCAGGGAAGACGTGGCGGGATCGAAGTTGCTGGTCGGGGCGCGCTTGCCCGTTGCAGGGTCGACCGGAAACAGTTCGTCAATGGCCGTCTGCACTTCCGACAGGCTGGTTGGCATGGTGCCGTTGATGGTGAACGTATCCGAGCCGCTGGTCAGCGTCCAGGCAGAACTCGTAACGTCTAGACGCAGGATCTCGCCATTCTGATCGGAAATGATGATGTTTTGCAGGTTGGCGCTCGCCGAGCCGTCGAGCGCCCTCACGGCACTGGCAAAATTCTCGAACATCTCGTTCAGGTCGGCACCAGTGATTGGGCCGAAGCCCGTTCCATTGATGGAAATGGCGAAATAATCGGACGTGCCGGGCGTGCCCTGATAGGCGGAAATGCCCGTGCTCCCCACGGCGGTGAAGGTCAGGGCCTTGTAATCGAAGCTTTCCAACAGTGTGCCAAGTCGTTCGAGATACGTCAGGGCAAAAAGCCCCTTCAGGCCACCATCGGCGGCATCGCTCTTCAGGAAATCTTCAAAAGCACCAAACCCATTCCGAATGGTTGTCGTGACCATCTCCCCGCCTCCTCAACTTTGGATGGGTAAAAATCCCCAGAGACATCGCTTACAGGCAATGCGCGTCGTTGTCAAAAACTTCTCATGATTGCACGGGACAATTTGACCCATAAAAGGCGTGCACCCTATATTTTCCCGGACCATCCCGGCATCGGACATGGACTTTTCATGAGGGCCAAGCCACATGCGCAACAGATTTGTCTTGATGGCCCTTTTGGGGGCCATCGCCGCATTCGCGCCGATTCCTTCCTTGCCCTGCGAGGCCCAGGAAGTTCATCTGTCCGGGGCTGATAACATTTTTTTCGAAATGGTCGTTCTGGAAACCACGCACATCGGCGCGTTTGATACCTACATCGGGAAATCCGTTGGCAAATCGAAAGGTGGGGGTGGAAGCGGAGGTGAAGGAGGTGATGGAGGGCCTTCACGATGGTGGGATATCGTATTCCCCGAGGGAACACCGAACAATTTGAAATGGAAATGGCTGGAACGCCCCGGCTTTCGCCTGGCCATCGGCTACAGCCTGCCCGCCCCCGCATGGGCCTTGCGGGGGTCCATGGAAATTTCGGCATTTCTCATACACGAGGAAAATGCCGTGAACGTCCTTGCTCCTACAGGCCTCGGTATTTTCTATGATCCCGCAAGATTGTATCTACGCGCACGATTCTGGGGTGCTGGCACAAGTTTCATGATGCCCCTGGGACAAAGGCGCATAGGAACCGCACGATTGAACCTTTCCGCTGGGGCGGGAGGAATTGCCTATGTCTCGCACACTTCCATGAAGGTCACCTCTGCATTTCTCGATCTTCACTTCAAGAAGACGAGATATCGCATCCGTCCATTGCTATCCGCTGCACTGAGGGTGCGCTGGCTCGACGTGAAAGAAGACAAACGCCCTTTCACGCCGGATCTATCATTTCGCATCGAGGCGTTTCCGACGGATCATTTCTGGACGGTTTCCCTTCAAGCGGGATTTCTGTGGCGATTCTGAGCCACAATTCATGCCATATTGCATGAAAAACCACCTTCCACCCCGCGCCTACATTCTGCGCCTGTCGATGACGCGTTTGGCCTTGCCCATGGAGCGCTCGATATCGCCCACCGGGCGGATTTGCACCCTCGTCGTCACGCCGATGTAGTTCTTGATGTTGTGTTGCAGTTGCCGGGCGCAGTCCTCGGCCAGCGTTTCCAGCTCGTCGGCCAGTTGCGGCTTGATCTCCACGTGCACCGTCAGCTCGTCCAATCGGCCATCGCGCGTCAGCTCCAGCACGTAGTGCGGCGAGAGGCGCTCGTCCTTGAGGATCTGTTCCTCGATCTGCGAGGGAAAGACGTTGACGCCGCGGATGATCATCATGTCGTCGTCGCGGCCGGTGACCTTTTCCATGCGTCGCATGGTGCGCGCGGTGCCGGGCAGCAGGCGGGTGAGATCGCGGGTGCGGTAGCGGATGACGGGAAAGGCCTCCTTGGTCAGAGAGGTGAAGACGAGCTCTCCCATCTCGCCCTCGGGCAGCACCTCGCCCGTTTCCGGGTCGATGATCTCCGGGTAGAAGTGATCCTCCCAGATGTGCAGGCCGTCCTTGGTCTCGATGCATTCCACCGACACGCCCGGCCCGATGACCTCGGAAAGACCGTAGAAGTCGATGGCGTCGATGCCGAAGCGTTCCTCGATTTCCGCCCGCATCCGCTCGGTCCACGGCTCCGCGCCGTGCATCCCGATGCGCAGGCTGGTTTCGCGCGGGTCGATGCCACGGCGCTCGAACTCGTCGGCGATGGCCAGCAGGTAGGAGGGCGTGACCATGATAAGGTCGGGCCTGAAGTCGAGGATGAGCTGCACCTGGCGTTCGGTCATGCCGCCGGAAACGGGCACCACGGTGCAACCCAGCTTCTCGGCGCCGTAGTGAAAGCCCAGGCCGCCGGTGAACAGACCATAGCCATAGGCATTGTGGGCGATGTCGCCCGGGCGGCCGCCGGCGGCCCAGATGGAGCGCGCCATGAGGTGGGCCCAGGTCTCGATGTCGTTCTGGGTGTAGCCCACCACCGTCGGCCGGCCGGTGGTGCCCGACGAGGCGTGCACCCGCACCACCTTCTCGCGCGGCACGGCGAACATGCCAAAGGGATAGTTCTCGCGCAGGTCGTCCTTTACCGTGAAGGGAAAACTGGCGAGGTCGGAAAGCTCCTTGAGGTCGTCCGGATGGACGCCCGCCTCGTCGAATTTGCGTCGGTAGAAGGGCACGTTGTCATAGGCATGTCGCAGCGACCATTGCAGCCGCTCCAGTTGCAGCGCCCGCAGCTCGTCGACGCTGGCCGTCTCGATGCGGTCATAGGGCTGGCCGTATTTGCGCTCCATGATGTTCATTTCGCCGTCTCCCCGCTCCCTGCTTCTGTCAATTCCCGGTCTTCCCGATGCCTCATGTCCAGAGGTGTCATCAGGTGTCATCAGCCCGCGCCGGCCAGCGCCTCCCGCGCCATGGCCCACCCGGCTTCCATGGCCTCCAGGTTGAGATCCAAGAACCGTTTCGGCGCGCTGGCGCGCACCACCTCTTCCAGCAGCTCCGGCGGCACTAGTCCGCCAAGGTCCGCCAGGGCGGCGACGGAAATGATGTTGGCCACGCGCTCGTTGCCCAGCGCCCGCGCGTGCGCGATGAAGGGCAGCGACAGGGTGCGGAAGGCACCTCTCGGCGGCCGCGGCACGCGTTCGGCATCGGCCAGCACCAGCGCGTCGTCGCGAATCCGTCCCTCGGAAGCGGCGACGGCGCATTGGTCGAGGATCACCAGGTGGTCGAGCGCGGTAACCAGCGGATAGTCGGGCACGTCGTCGGAAACGACGACATCGGCCTGGCTGAGGCCGCCGCGCGAGGTGGGCTCGTAGCTTTGCGACTGGGCAACCTTGCGCCCCTGGCGCAAGAAGCAGGCGGCGAGGATGCGGGCCGCGAGAATGAGCCCCTGGCCGCCGGCGCCGGAAAGGCGGATTTCGGTCTGGCTCATTTGCTTTCCTCCCGCTCGCGCAGCGCCTCGGTGCGGGCGCGGTAGGTGTCCAGGTATTCCGACCTGTCGCGTTTCGCCAGCACGCCGGTATGGAACGGATTGGGACGGAACGGCGTGTCCACCGTGTTGCGATAGGCCTCCGGCCGCATGGCCTGCTTCTGGTTGAGGATCATCTCCGGCGAATTGCCCAGATCGTTCTTGCGGCCATAGATTTCCGTGCAGTCGGAAATGACCTCGACCATGGAAAAACCATGATGGGCGATGGCCTCCTTCAGCAGCTCCTTCAGGTTCGGTGTCTGCAGCGTCGCCTCACGGCCGACGAAGGTGGCCCCGGCCGCTTTCGCCACCTCGCAGGCGTCGAACACCGGCTCGTTGTTGCCGAACGGCGTGGTGGTGGTGAAGCGCGCGGCGCTGGTGGTGGGCGAAACCTGGCCGCCGGTCATGCCGTAGATCTCGTTGTTGAGCAGCACCAGGGTCATGTCGAGGTTGCGGCGACAGGCGTGCAGGAAGTGGTTGCCACCAATGGCGAGGCTGTCGCCGTCTCCGGAAATGACGACCACGGTGAGGTCGGGGCGGGCCAGCTTCAGCCCGGTGGCGAAGGCCAGCGGCCGGCCGTGGGTGACGTGAAAGGTGTTGGCGTCGATGTAGGCGGCGGTGCGGCCGGAACAGCCGATGCCGGACACCACCGCCAGGTCGTCCTTGCGCACCCGCAGTTCGTCGAGCGCCCACAGCAGGGCCCTGAGCGCAATGCCGTGTCCGCAGCCGGGGCACATGAAATGCGGCATCAGTTCCAGCCGCAGCCAGTCGCGGATCTCGAAACTGCCGTCGCGCGGCAGGCTGTCCGGGGCCGGACGTTCGTTCATGTCAGCGCCTCCTCGATGCTGGCGAGAATTTCCCGCGGCGCGATGGGTTCGCCGTCGAAATGGTTCAGCGGCATCACCCGCTGCCCGTCATGCGCCAGCCGCTGGATCTCCAGCACCAGCTGGCCGGCGTTCATTTCCGGCACGACGATGGCGCGCGCGCCACGGGCGGCGGCGCGGAAGGCCTCCTCGGGGAAGGGCCAGAGGGTGACGGGCCGGAACAGCCCGGCGGCGATGCCCTTCGCGCGCGCCATGCGCACCGCCGCGCGCGCCGCGCGGGCGGAAATGCCGATGGCGACGACCACTACCTCGGCGTCCTCGCAATCGAGGCTTTCCCACCTGTCGACGATGGCGCGGTGCTTGTCGATCTTGCCCAGCAGCCGCTGCATCACCACCGACACGCGTGCGGGATCCTGCGTCGGGAAGCCGTCCTCGTCGTGGGTGAGGCCGGTGGCGTGGGCACGATAGCCGTCGCCCGGCCTCGGCATCGGCGGCACGCCGTCTTCGGTGATGCGATAGGGTTTGAACCCCTCGCGCGGGCCTGTCGCCCATTTGCGCGCGCCCTTCTCCTCTTCCGTCGGCGGCGTCAGCGTCACCGTTTCCACCATGTGGCCGATGACCTCGTCGACGAGGAGTACCACCGGCGTGCGCAGGCGTTCGGCGAGGGCGAAGGCGCGGATGGTTTCCGCGTAGACCTCCTGCACCGAGGCCGGGGCGATGGCG
Organism: Hyphomicrobiales bacterium; assembly: GCA_027031305.1. Classification (GTDB taxonomy): domain Bacteria; phylum Pseudomonadota; class Alphaproteobacteria; order Rhizobiales; family Aestuariivirgaceae; genus Thermopetrobacter. The sequence goes on from JALVRJ010000386.1 coordinate 6,219, forward strand.
ATGATGGGGTGGTCGCCATGCGTGCCCCAGCGCGCCTGCATGAGGTCGCCCTGGGACGGGCGCGTCGGCATTCCGGTGGAGGGGCCGCCGCGCATGACGTTGACGACGACGCAGGGGGCCTCCATCATGGCCGCGAGGCCGAGGTTTTCCTGCTTCAGGGAAAATCCGGGGCCGGAGGTGGCCGTCATGGCGCGCGCGCCGCCCATGGAGGCGCCCACCACCGCCGCCATGGAGGCGATCTCGTCCTCCATCTGGATGAACACGCCCCCCACCTTCGGCAGTTCGCGGGCCATGTGCTCGGCGATCTCGGAAGATGGCGTGATGGGGTAGCCGGCGTAGAAGGTGCAGCCGGCGGCGATGGCGCCGAGCGCGCAGGCGTGGTTGCCTTGCAGATTCACCGGGGCTTGCGCGTTCATGCGGTGGCCTCCTCTCCGCTGGCGTCACGCGGCAGGCGCAGCACGCGGATGGCGAAATCAGGACACAGGTATTCGCACAGCCGGCAGCCGGTGCAGCGCTCCGGCGCGCGCATCCGCGCGATGTGTTTCTCGTCCAGTTCCAGGCAGCGTTCCGGGCACATCTTCACGCAGATATCGCAGCTTTTGCACCAGGCGCGCTCGATGTGCACCTGCGGGCGGCGCGGCGGTTCGGAGAGGCCTTGCGGTGGAGAGAAGTCGACTTCCTCGTCCAGCCCCACCTCGCCGTGGCGGGCCACCCACGCCCGCCCCTCGCGGAAGGCGCGCAGGTTCACCTCCACCGTCTTCGGCGGCACGAAGCGCTCGATGACCGCCAGCCAGTCCTCCTCGGGAAAGTCAAGGGCGGTGGACAGCACGCCCAGGAGAACGGTGTTGGCCACCCGCGGGTTGCCCAGTTTCTCCGCCATACCGCTGGCGTTCAGCGCGTAGCCGAGGCGCACCCTGGAGAGCACCTCGCGCGGCGTCTCGCGCGAATAGCCCAGGGGCGCGCCATCGGCGCGGTTGCGACAGGCGAAGGGGGGCACGATGCGTTTCACGTCGGCGATGAAGGTGCCGCTCTCGCGGTTGAGGTGGTTGAGCCAGCGCAGCCCCTCGGCCCATTCCAGCGCCAGCAGCACGTCGGCCTGGCCGCGCGGAATGGTGGGGGAATAGACCTTGGGGCCGAAGCGCACGTGCGAGAACACCGCGCCGCCGCGCTTGGCCATGCCGTGCACCTCGCTCTGCTTGACCTCGAAGCCGGCGCCCTGGGCCAGCGCCGCCATGACCTTGGACACCATGATGACGCCCTGGCCGCCAACGCCGACGATGAGGACGTTCGTGGGCCTGTCGGTGGCGGCGGCGGTGGCGCCGCCGGTGGAGCTGTCGCTGAGGGTGGCTTGCGGCATGGCTTCAGTCCGTTTGCGTGGGCTGGATGCTGGCGGTGGGGCAGACCTGGGCGCACACGGTGCAGCCCATGCACAGCGAGGGGTCGATCCTGACCTTGTGATGCCCCTCGTGCCATTCGTCGCTCCAGACGAGCGCCGGACAGCCGAGGTTCATGCAGGCCTGGCAGGCGATGCAGCTTTCCTGCTCCACCCTCAGCGCCGGGCCGGTGATGCGCACCGGATCGATGACGCAGGGGCGATTGGCGATGACCACCGCCACGCCCTTGTATTCCACCGCCTCGCGCAGGGTCTTGAGCAGGGAGCCGTATTCATAGGGATCCACCGTGCGCACCCATTGCACGCCGGCGGCGCGGCAGATGTCCTCGTAACTGACCTTGTGCGTCCTGTTGCCACGGATGCCATAGCCGGTGCCGGGGTGGTGCTGGCCGCCGGTCATGGCGGTGATGGCGTTGTCGAGGATGACGACGGTGATGTTCACCCCGTTGTAAACGGCGTCGATGAGCGGCGGAATGCCAGCGTGCAGGAAGGTGGAATCGCCAATGGTGGCGACGATGGGCCTGTCCGCGGTGCCGGCGCGCGCCATGCCGATGGCGTTGGCGATGGAGGAACCCATGGACACGCAGGTGTCGATGGCCTGCAAGGGTTCGATGGCAGCCAGCGTGTAGCAGCCGATGTCGCCGGCAACGCGCACGTCGAGCGAGCGCAGGGCGTTGTAGGTGGACATGTGGGGGCAGCCGGCACACAGCACCGGCGGACGCACCAAGGGCTGGATGTCGAGCGCCTCTTCGGCCGCCGGTGGCGGCTCCAGGACGCCGGCGGCGACGAAGCCGTCGCGCACGATCTCGGGCGAGAGCTCGCCGGTGCGCGGAAACCACACCTTGCCTTCCACCGCCAGACCGAGCTTGCGCAGCTCGTCCTCGATGACCGGCTCGAGTTCCTCGACGACGAACAACCGCTCCACCGATTCGGCGAACTCCTTCAGCAATCGCTCCGGCAGCGGCCAGGAGGCGCCGAGCTTCAGCACGCTGGCGTCGGGTAACACCTCCTTGACATAGGTATAGGGCACACCGGCGGTGATGACGCCGATATCGGCGCGCCCGCGCTCGACACGGGCGAATGGCTCGGCGGCGAAATGCCGGCGCAGCTTCTGTTCGCGTTCCAGCAGCCGGCCATGGCGGGCGCGGGCATGGGCCGGGATCATGACGCTCTTGGCCGGGTCGTGAATGAACGGCCGGCGCGGCGGTTCGACGCGCTCGCCGACGCGCGCCTGCGAGCGGGTGTGCGACAGGCGGGTGGTGGAGCGCACGATGACCGGCGTGTCGAATTCCTCCGACAGGTCAAAGGCGAGGCGGGTGAATTCCAGCGCCTCCTGGGCGTCCGACGGCTCCAGGCAGGGCACCATGGCGAACCGTGCGAACAGCCGCGTGTCCTGTTCGTTCTGCGAGGAGTGGATGCCGGGATCGTCGCAGACGGTAAGCACCAGTCCGCCGTTGACGCCGATGTAGGTGAACGACATCAGCGCGTCGGCGGCGACGTTCAGGCCGACATGCTTCATGGAGCAAAAGGCGCGCACGCCGGCGAACGAGGCGCCAATGGCGATGTCAAGCGCCACCTTCTCGTTGATGGCCCACTCGACGGACACCTGCTCCGCCGGGTAGCGGGCGAGGCTTTCCAGAATCTCGGTGCTGGGCGTTCCGGGATAGGCGCTGGCCACCTCGACGCCGGCCTCCCAGGCGCCCCGGGCGATGGCCTCGTTGCCCATCAGCGGACGCACATCCTCCCGCGGCGCCGCCCTCGTCGTTTCCGTCCGCGTTTCCTGCATGGCGGAATTCTCCCCTCGCCCCCGAGGCGTTTCCGTTTGATGGGAAAGAAACCAATCACACCCGGCGCCGTTTCGTCAAGGAAATCCCCGAAAGTCTCGCTTGAGGGCCGCCCGCTTCTCCGCGCCACCGCCCGGGCCGTCGTCATCGTGGAAGCAAGGAGGGCAAGGGAGGTGGGCGGGAAGCCCGACTCCATGCGGTCGTCACACGCCCAGGTAAGCCTCCTTGACCCGGTCGTCCTCCAGCAGAGCCCGCCCGGGGCCATCGAGAACGGTGCGCCCCCCTTCCAGCACGTAGCCATGATCGGCGATGGAGAGGGCAACGAAGGCGTTCTGCTCCACCAGGAAGATGGTCATGCCGTCCTTCGCCAGCCGCTGGATGGTTTCGAAGGTCTGGTCCACCAGCAGCGGCGAGAGGCCCATGCTCGGCTCGTCGAGCAGCAGCAGGCGCGGCCGGGCCATGAGGGCGCGGGCGATGGCCAGCATCTGCTGCTCGCCGCCGGAAAGGGTGCCGGCCAGCTGGCGACGGCGATCCTTCAGGCGTGGAAACAGGGCATAGGCGCGCTCCAGCCCCTCCTCTTCCTCACGCCGGGAGCGGGTGAAGGCGCCAAGGCGCAGGTTGTCCTCCACCGACATCGGCCCGAACACCCGCCGTCCCTCCGGCACCTGGACGATGCCGGCGCGCACGCGGGCACCGGCAGTGGCGCGGGTGATGTCGCGGCCCTCGAACAGGATCTGCCCGCCATGCACCGGCTGCACGCCGGACAGGGCGCGCATCAGCGTCGTCTTGCCGGCGCCGTTGGCGCCCACCAGCGCCACCAGCTGGCCGGCGCGCACCGCCAGCGAGGCGCCCTTCAGCGCCTGAATGCGCCCGTGGCGCGATTGCAGGTCGATGACTTCCAGCATCGGCGTGGTGGCGTGTCGCTGCGTGCTCATGTCAACGCTCCCGTGCCCGATGACCAAGATAGGCCTCCACCACCTGCGGGTTGGCGCGGATTTCCCTGGCGCCGCCCTCGGCCAGCACCCGGCCGTGGTTGAGCACCAAGATGTGGTCGGAAACGCTCCACACCAGGTGCATGTCGTGTTCGACCAGCAGCACGGTGATGCCGTCTTCGGCGATGCGGCGGATGAGGGCGTCCATGTGGGCGGTTTCCGCCGGGTTCAGTCCCGCCGCCGGCTCGTCCAGCAGCAGGATGCGCGGACGGGTGGCCAGGGCGCGGGCAATCTCCAGCCTTTTCAGCGCGCCGTAGGGCATGGCCGCGGCCTGGGCGTGGATGTAGCGTTCCAGCCCGACGTAATGCATCAGCTCCTCGGCGAAGACGCGGGTGCGCCGCTCGCTGTCGCGCACCGAGGGCAGCCCCAGCAGGCACGGCAGGAAGCGCCGCGCGGTGTGCCGGTGGTTGCCGACCATGACGTTTTCCAGCGCCGTCATGTTGAAGAAGACCTGCAAGTTCTGGAACGAACGCGACAGGCCGCGCGTGGCCAGCTGGTGCGCCGGCAGGCCGGTGACGTCTTCGCCGTCGAGGATGACGGCGCCGGCGTCGGGCGCGATCAGTCCGCTGAGCAGGTTGAACAGGGTGGTCTTGCCGGCGCCGTTGGGGCCGATGATGGAAAAAACGTCGTTGGCGCGCACGGTGAAGTCGACGCCGTCGACGGCGCGCACGCCGCCGAAGCTCTTGGTCAGCCCCGTCACCCGCAGGAAGGTCATGCCAGCCTCTCCCTGATGCGCGCCGCCAGGGTCGGCACCACGCCGGTGGGCAGCAGTATCATGGTGCCCATGAGAATGGCGCCGAAAACGATCATCTCGTAGTCGTGAAAATCGGCGAGCAGTTGCGGCAACAGGGTGAGCGCAACGGCGCCGACGATGGAGCCGGCGATGGAGGCCATGCCGCCGAGCACGACCATGGTCACCAGCTGGATGGAATGGATGAAGCTGGCCTCGTCGGGCGTGACAAAGCCATTGTAATGGGCGAACAGGCTACCGGCGATCGCGGCCAGCACGGCGGAGAGGACGAACACCAGCACCTTGTAGTGGAACACGTCCACACCCATGGCGGCGGCGGCGAGTTCGGAGCCGTGCACCGCCTTCAGGGCGCGGCCCACCGGCGAATGCACCAGGTTGAGCGCCATCCATGTGGTGACGAACAGCAGCGCGCCGACGAGCCAATACCAGGCGAGGTTGCCGCGGAGAGCCTGGCCGAAAAGGGTGAGATCGCCCACCACCATGCCGTCGGGGCCACCGGTGAGGTCCACCTTCTGGTCGAGCACGATGGAGACGATGATGCCCATGCCGAGCGTGGCCATGGCCAGATAGTGCCCGCGCAGGCGCAGGATGGGCCGGGCGATGGCGAAGGCCAGCAGGCCGACGAGGAGAGCGCCGGTGAGCAGGGCGCCGAGGGGATGAAAGCCGAAGCGCTCGGGCAGGATGGCGGAGGCGTAGGCGCCCAGCGCGAAGAACCCGGCGTGGCCGAGGCTGATCTGTCCGGCGTGGCCGATGAGCAGGTTGAGCCCGATGCAGACGATGGCGTTGAGCCCGGCGAGAATGGCGACGTTGTAGTGAAAGCCGTTGTCAAGGAACAACGGCCCGGCGGCGATGATGGCGGCGAGCAGCGCCAGCCCGCCGTGGCGTTGCAGCAGTTGGTTGCTCATGCCCGGTGCACCTCCGCCCGTCCGAACAGCCCGTTGGGCAGGAACAGCAAGACGAAAAGGATGATGACGAAGGCCACCACGTCCTTCCAGGCGGAAGAGAGGTAGCCAGCCGTCATCGCCTCGGCAATGCCGACCACCAGGCCGCCGGCGATGGCACCCAGCGGGTTGCCCAGGCCGCCGACGATGGCGGCGGCGAAACCCTTCAGCCCCAGCATCACCCCGACGTTGGCGTAGGTCATGGTGATGGGCGCCACCAACACCCCGGCCAGCGCCCCCAGGGCCGCGGAGAGGACGAAGGACAGGCGCACCAGACGGCGGATGTCGATGCCCATCAGTTGCGCCGCCAGCGGATCGATGGCGGCCGCCTGCATGGCCTTGCCGGTGCGCGTGTGGTCGAAGAAGAAGCGCAACGCCGCCATGATGGCGATGAGCGCGGCGCCGATCCACAGGGACTGTGGCAACAGGGTGGCACCGAACACGTGGATGGGAGCGTCGCCGGAGATCGGCGGCAGCGGGTGGAAGTTGCGGTCCCAGACGACCTGGGCCAGCCCGCGCAGCAGGATGGAGGCGCCGATGGTGATGATGATGAGGCCAACGACGCCAGCGCCACGCGCGGTCTCGATGCCGATGCGGGCCAGCAGCCAGCCAACGAGGGCGGCACCGGCGATGGCCAGCACCACGGCCAGCGGCATGGGCAACCCCGCCGCCATGAGAAACACCGTGGCCATGCCGCCGATCATCACGAACTCGCCCTGGGCGAAATTGATGACATGGCTGGCGTTGTAGATGACGGCGAAGCCCAGCCCGATGAGGCCATAAATGGCGCCCACCGTCAGCCCCGAGAACAGGAATTGCAGAAATTCCGACAGCACGCCACTCATGCTCCACACGCACGCCCGCCTGCTCCCGCCGTCGGCCGGGCCTTGGGGGCGCGGCCGGCGGACGGGGCGGCGGCAAACCCGCGTTTCGTCATTTCAGCAGCTTCCAGGTGCCGTCACGCACCTCCACCATGACGAAGGACTTCTCGTCCAGCCCCAGGTGATCGGTGGGCGACATGTTGTAGATGCCATCGGCGCCGATGTAGTTTTTCGTCCGCTCGATGGCGTCGCGCACCTTCGCCTTGTCGGTGGTGCCGGCGCGGCGAATGGCGTCGACCGCGATCATCAGCGCGTCATAGGCATGGCCGCCGAAGGTGGAGACGGCGTCGTCATATGCGCTCTCGTAAGCCTGCTTGTAGGCCAGAGCCACCTTCTTCTGCGGGTTGTCGTCGGGCAGCTGGTCGGCCACCAATAGCGCCGCCACCGGCAGGCGCACGCCCTCCGCGCCGCCCTGGGCGCCCTTGATGAATTTCATCGAGGCCGAACCGTGGCTCTGATAATGGGGAATGGTCATGCCGAGCTGCTTGTAGTTGCGGGCGACGATGCTGGTCGGGGCGCCGAAGCCGCAATAGAGAAAGGCCTGCACGCCCGGGGTGTTCTTGATGCGGGTGAGCTGCGGCGTCATGTCGGTGTCGCCCTTGCCGTGCATCTCGTCGGCGACGATAGTGATACCATACTTCCCGGCCAGTTTCCGGGCGTTGCCGGCACAGGACTTGTCGAAGCCGCCGGGGCCGGAAAGCAGGCCGATCTTCGTCAGGCCGCGCTTCTTCATGTCGGTGTAGATCTTGCGCACCGCCAGGCGGTCGGTGTGGGGGGTCTTGAACACCCATTTCTTCACCGGGTCGATGATGACGCTGGCGCCGGCTAGGGAAATGAACGGTGTCTGGGCGCGCTCCACCAGCTTGATGACGGCCATGGTGGTGCCGGTGGTGGAGCCGCCGATGATGAGGTCCACCTTGTCCTGCTCGAGCAGCCGGCGGGTGAAGGTGACCGCCTTCTTGGCCAGGTGCTGGGCGTCGTAATGAATGAGCTTCAGCGGCCGGCCGAGGACGCCGCCTTCCTTGTTGATCCTGGCGATGTAGAGCTGAAGCGTCTTCAGCTCGGGATCGCCGAGGAACGATGCCGGCCCGGTGACCGCCAGGAACGAGCCGATCCTGATCGGTTCCTTGGCGTCGTCGGCCCGCACCGGGGCTGTTTGCACCAGCGCCAGCGCCGCAACGCCGGCGACGGCCGCGGCGGCGGCCTTGCGCAGCCATGATCTCAGCAGTGCCATGAATGTCACCCTCCCTCTTCATGCCGCGGACAAGATGGCCACGGAAGGTTTTCGTGGTCGTCGTGCCCGGGACCGGACATATCCATATCCCCTTCGCCGTTCCACCAGGCGAAACGGGAGGCATTCTTCCCCGCTTTGCGGAAAAGCGCAAGTGGTTGGCGTTGACAATGGTTCGCAATGCTGAAGGGCGCACAGGACATGCACAATCATGATCATTTAGAATGCATAAAGGACCATCCAACCCCCAAATTGTGAAAAACAAGGGCTTGGGTGGGGGCGCGGGGCAGTCTCACCAGTCAGACATTACGCAATCTGGTATCATTCACCCACGCGCGTGATGGAAGGCGCCGAGAAGAATGCCGGTGGCAAAAAGGATGGCATTGGAATCAAGGAGTCCATGATGGCGATGGCCGTGCCGGACGCCCTACATGGGTCACGAAAATGACTGATGACCATCAGCGGCGGAGGAGATGGGACCGGAAACGAACATTTTCCTGTCGCTACCACCGTCCTGTCGGACACCTTAGTGTCCGTCAAATTCGAACTGATGATAGCCGGTGGCGGAAAGGGGGCTTGGGATCAAACGCTCGCTTTTTGCGACGGGCGCCGTGCCGGACACGCTGCGTCTGCAAAATTCAAACTGGCGACCGCCAGTGGCGGAGAGGGAGGGATTCGAACCCTCGAGGCGGTTACCCGCCTACACGCGTTCCAGGCGTGCGCCTTCGACCACTCGGCCACCTCTCCATGTCGCACGGTCCGCCCTCGTGCGCTTGCGACGTGGCGCCGGCAACAGGGCAATAGCCCAATCGCACGACGGGTTCAAGCACCTTGCGCGGTCCCGCGAGCTTGGAACAGCCGATGGACGAAGGCGGCACAGGCCCGCGCCGCCGTGCGCAGGTTTCCCTCCCAGGTTTCGCCGCTCCTGACCCGGGGCTTCAGGTCATGGTCGCCGTCGGGCAGCCAGCAGAAGGAAATGGCAGCGGACAGGGGGAGCCGTTCCACCTCGACGCGGGTGCCGAAGGGGTCGCGCTCGCCCTGGCAGATCAAGGTGGGGCAGCGCAGCGTTTCGAGATGGTCGATGCGCAGGTTTTGCGGCCGGCCGGGCGGATGAAACGGATAGCCCAGGCAGACGAGGCCACGGATGTCGCCTTTCTCGAACAGTTCGTCGGCCAGCATGGAGGCCACGCGCCCGCCCATGGACTTGCCGCCGATGACGGGGCGATGGCCCCGCACCCGCCAATGAGCCACGCGCTGGCGGTATTCATCGAGAAGCTTTCGCGCCCGTGGCGGGGCGACGCGGCGGCCCTCGGCGATGGCGCAGGCCATGTAGGCGAAGTTGAAGCGCGCCACCATGAGGCCATGGCTGGTGAGCAACGCCGCCATGCGGGCGAGAAACGGCGCGTTGGCGCCGGCACCGGCGCCGTGCGCCAATATCAGCAGGGGCGGATGTTCATCGCCGGATGACGCGGCATCCGGCCTGTCGACGATCCAGTCGCTCGGGTCGGTCATGGCCTGCTCGTTTGCCGGTCTTTCTTCTCGCTCTTCTTCTCGTTTCCTGCCAGCCCGGCTCCGCCACCGGTGTCCCGTGGCGCGGATGGCGCGTCGCCACCTTGAAGCGGCAGGAAACGGCGGGCGAGAATTCGCAATTCACCGTCTTCTTGCAGCATGTCCAGCTGGCGGTCGAGAAAATCGCGCAAGCCGCGTTCGCCGGGGCGGATGGCCATGCTCAGATGGTTCCAGGCGAAGGCGCGGTCGATGAACAGCTCCGGCAGCACCCGGCAACAGCCGTTGGCGCGGGTGCCATTGACGAAAAAGGCCATTTGCAGCCAGTCGCCGAACAAGGCGTCCACCTTGTTCTCGCGCAGGGCGGCGGCGGCGGTGGCGAAATCGGGCTTTTGCACCACGCGCACGCCGGCCATGTTGCGCCGCAGCCAGAGGGCGTGCAGCGAGCCCTTGGCCACCGCCACGCGGCGGCCGACGAGGGTGGCGTGCGTGGCGTGGTGCATCCGTGCCTCGCGGCGCACGGCGAAACGGCCCACGGCCTTGAAATAGGGGCGGGTGAAATCGAGCCGCTTCCAGTTGGCGGGCAGGGGCCTCAGTCCGCTTAGCACGACATCGCCGCGATTGGACAGCAGGTCGGCGGGCAGACGGTCGAAGGGCCTGATGATGAACTGACAGCGAATGCGGGCGCGGCGGCAGATGGCCTGGGCGACGGCGACGGCATAGCCGGTGATGGCGCCCTGGCGGTTGCGGTAGGTGAAGGGTGGGAAGTCATCGGCAAGCAAAAAACGCAGCCGCTCCGGTGCCTGGCCGCGCAGCTTGCCGAGGGAGACGTCGACGTGGCGGAACAGTGGCAATCGCGAGCGGGCATGGGCGGGGGGTGGCACGAGGAAGAAGAGGAAGGGCTGGAAGAACAGCAGGATCGACAATACCGGGAGAAAACGGCCGATACCGCGCCATATTCCCCCGGTCAGGCCAGCAGATCGGCAATCGGAGGATGCAACCTCTGGCACGTAAAGGATGCTTTTCCACATCTTGTGCACGATCCCTCAATCTGCGGATGCGCAGTCGGACATTTCCGCAACCCATGGCACAAGAACAAACCGGCATCAGGCACGGAACTTGCCGGAAGGCGTCGACTCCGCCGTGTCGAAGAGGCAAGCTCGCGCCCAGTGTTAGGGGGCGTGGTCGCGTTTGGCAAGGCGGCCACGGCAGAAGGGGGCGTGAGCAATGTTCATGTTTGCCGGCATTGCCGAGAAGCGGCGGCGCGGCCCGCCGTTGCGGCTGCCGGACCATGTGCGGTTGCCCCTGATGCCACGGAGGGAGCTGGTGCGCCATCTGCGCACCCTGAGCGCGGCCGATGCTGAAGTGGCGCGGCGCGAGCGGTATCTCATCCTGCCCTCCAGCGGCCTGTGGCGGGCCTGCGTGATCACGGACGCGGCATCGCGGCGGGCGGCGGAGCGCAAGGGGCTGTGCGTGATGGGACGGGCGCGGCCGGCCGACTTTTCCAGCGCGTTGCAGGAGGTCTTCGGCCCGGCCCTGGCCCGGCGGGCGGCATGGCGACTGGCCACGGAACGACCGGCGCTTTCCGCCCATGTCCGCCTGAACCGATCCCAGGCCTTGCTGCTGGCACTTCTGGCGCCGATCCTGCCGGTGGTCGTCTTCCTTCATCCCGGCGCCCTCGGGGCCATGGTCAATGTCGGCTTCGGCCTGTTCTTCCTGCTGCTGGCGAGCCTGCACCTCACCGCCGCGCGCCATGTCCCGCGGCGGTTGAATGCGCCATTGCTGAAAGATGCGCGGCTGCCGGTCTATACCGTCCTCGTACCGCTGTATCGCGAAGGCAGGGTGATCAAGCAGTTGCTGCGGGCCCTGGGGCGACTGGACTATCCGCTGGAGAAGCTGGACATCAAGCTGTTGCTGGAGGCCGATGACGCGGAGACGCGGGCGGCGCTGGCGGAATGGGTTCTGCCCGATCACATGGAGATTCTCACCGTCCCGCCGGGCGTGCCGCGCACCAAGCCGCGAGCGCTGAACTATGGCCTCGCCTATGCGCGCGGCGAGCTGGTATGCATCCTCGACGCCGAGGACGTTCCGCACCCGGCGCAATTGCGGGTGGCGGCCTCCATGTTCTCCGCCATGGCGGAAGACGTCGCCTGCCTGCAGGCGCCACTGGGCTGGTACAATGCCGAAAGCGGCTTCTTCAGCCGCATGATCGCCATTGAATACGCCAGCCATTTCCATGTCGTGCTGCCGTGCCTGGCGGCGCTCGGCCTGCCGCTGCCGCTGGGAGGCACCTCCAATCATTTCCGCATAGCGGCCCTGCGCGCGGTGGGCGAATGGGATCCGTTCAACGTGACGGAAGACGCCGACCTGGGGCTGCGGCTGGCGCGCCACGGCTGGCGCACCTCGGTGTTGCCGCGCGTGGGCACGCTGGAGGAGGCCTGCACCACGTTCCGGGACTGGCGCAACCAGCGGGCGCGGTGGATCAAGGGCTGGCTTCAAACCTTCCTGGTGCACCAACGCAGCCCACGCGACCTGTTGCGCCGCGCCGGGCCGGGCGCCTTCTACACGCTTTACGCCGTGCTTGGGGCGGGGGTGTTCGCCGCCCTGCTGCACCCGTTTTTCCTGGGCTGGTTTTTCCTTTCCCTTGGCGACGTGGCGAATTTCGCCTCGCATCCCTCGCACGGTCTTTCACGCGTCTGGCTGCTGGCCTTCGCACTGGTGGTGTTCATCGCCGGCTACGCGGCGGCCTTCGCCAGCGCCGTCGCCGGCATCCGGCGCACGCGGCAGTGGCGGCTGTTGCCATGGCTGGCCCTGTTGCCATTCTACTGGCTGCTCATCTCGCTGGCGGCATGGCAGGCGCTGTGGGACTTCATCCGCGTTCCGCACCACTGGCGCAAGACCGAGCATGGGCGCGAACTGCTGTTGAAATGAGACGACGGGCGACCTCATGGCGTCCGGCGGCGCATGAAATGCTGGCACCGGGGTGCAATTCGGGTATAAAGAGCGCGAAAAGGCGGCGTGCATGTCGCGCGCCTCAAGCCTGTGGCTGGACATTCCTCATGAGCGAACACAAGCCCAACACATACACCGGCCTGCCCGACGCAAAGGGACGTTTCGGCAATCACGGCGGGCGTTTCGTGGCGGAAACGCTGATGCCGCTGATCCTGGAGCTGGAAGAGGCCTATCGCGCGGCGCGCGCCGATCCGTCGTTCCAGGAGGAGCTGGACGATTTCCTGAAGCACTACGTTGGGCGGCCTTCACCGCTGTATTTCGCCGAGCGCCTGACCGAACACCTGGGAGGAGCGAAGATCTACTTCAAGCGCGACGAGCTGAACCACACCGGCGCGCACAAGATCAACAACGTTCTGGGGCAGATATTGCTGGCGCGGCGCATGGGCAAAACGCGCATCATTGCCGAAACGGGTGCGGGCCAGCACGGCGTGGCCACCGCCACCGCGTGCGCGCGCTTTGGCCTTGAGTGCGTCGTCTACATGGGCGAGGTGGATGTCGAGCGCCAGCAGCCGAACGTGTTTCGCATGAAGCTGCTAGGCGCGGAGGTCGTGCCCGTCTCCTCCGGTTCGCGCACGCTCAAGGACGCGCTGAACGAGGCCTTGCGCGACTGGGTGGCGAACGTCGAAAACACGTTCTACTGCATCGGCACCGTGGCCGGGCCGCACCCCTATCCGGAAATGGTGCGTGATTTCCAGTCCGTCATCGGGCGCGAGGCGAAAGAGCAGATACTGGAAGCGGAAGGGCGGCTGCCGGATGCGCTGGTGGCGGCCATCGGCGGCGGCTCGAACGCCATGGGGCTGTTCTACCCCTTCCTCGATGACGCGGACGTGGAAATGTTTGGCGTGGAGGCCGCCGGGCGCGGGCTGGACACGGGCGCGCACGCCGCCTCCATCCTGGGCGGCAGGCCCGGCGTGCTGCACGGCAACCGCACCTACCTGCTGATGGACGAGGATGGGCAGATCACGGAGGCGCATTCCATCTCAGCCGGGCTCGACTATCCGGGCATCGGACCCGAGCACGCCTGGCTGCACGAGGTGGGCCGGGTGAATTATGTGGCGGCGACCGACACGGAGGCGCTGGAAGCGTTTCAGGTGTGCTCGGAGCTGGAGGGGATCATCCCGGCGCTGGAGCCCTCGCACGCGCTGGCGCACGTGATGAAGATGGCGCCTGAAATGGACAGGGACGAGATCATCATCATGAACATGTGCGGCCGCGGCGACAAGGACATCTTCACCGTGGCCAAGCACCTGGGCGTGGAGCTGTAGGAAGCCGGGAACGGATACGAGGTGTGTGCCTGCTTTCCACCGCTGTCAAGGGCGCGGAGCGCCGCCGAAGGCGGGCAAGGCCCCTTGACAGCGGTGGAAAGCAGGCAAATCGTGAAGTTGCTTCCTCCCCTCGCGGGCAAGAAAAGCGTTCTGGAACGCTTTTCTTGCCCGCGAGGGGAGGACAATGATCAGATAATCAAGAGAAGTTGGCGCATGAGCAACGAGCCGCGCACCCGCATCGCCGAGACCTTCGAGCGCCTCCAGCGTGAGGGCCGCAAGGCGCTGGTGACCTTCATCACCGCCGGCGATCCGGATCTGGATACCTCGCAGCGCATTCTCGACGGCCTGCCGCAGGCGGGCGCGGACGTGATCGAGCTGGGGATGCCGTTCACCGACCCCATGGCCGACGGCCCGGCCATTCAGCTGGCCTCGCAGCGCGCGCTCAAGGCGGGTCAGACCATGGAGAAGACGCTGGCGATGGTGCGCCGCTTCCGCCAGGAGGATGACACCACGCCCATCGTGCTCATGGGCTATTACAACCCGGTCTACGTCTACGGCAACGAGCGTTTCCTGAGAGATGCCAAGGACGCGGGCGTCGATGGCCTCATCATCGTCGACCTGCCGCCGGAGGAAGACGAGGAACTGTGCCTGCCGGCCATGGAGGCGGGGCTGAACTTCATCCGGCTGGCCACGCCCACCACCGATGACGAGCGGCTGCCGAAGGTGCTGACGAACGCCTCGGGCTTTCTCTACTACGTGTCCATCACCGGCGTCACCGGCACCCGCGCGCCTGACGCGCGCGACGTGGCCGCGCAGGTCGCGCGCATCAAGCGCCACACCTCGCTGCCCGTCTGCATCGGCTTCGGCGTGAAGACGCCGCAACAGGCGCGAACGCTGGCCACGGCCGGCGATGGCGTGGTGGTGGGTTCGGCGCTGGTGGACATCATCGCGCGGGCACAAGATGGAGGCGCGGAGGCGGTGCGCGGCGTGCATGAACTGACCAGGGCGCTGGCCGAGGGCGTGCGCGTGGCCGGCAAGGATGGGACGTGATGGGAACGGACAACGGGGGCGAGCGACACCCATGAACTGGCTGAAAAACATCGTGCGGCCGAAGATTCGCGGCTTTCTGGGCAAGAAGCGCGACGTGCCGGAGAACATGTGGGTCAAGGACCCGGTGAGCGGCAAGATGGTCTTCTACAAGGACGTGGAGGCCAACTTGTGGGTGATGCCGGAATCGGGCCATCACATGCCGATGCCGGCGCGCGCGCGGCTGGAGCACATGTTCGACGATGGCGAATACGAGGAGATCGAGCTGCCCGAGGTGACCACCGATCCGCTGAAGTTCGCCGACCAGAAGCGCTATACCGACCGCCTGAAGGCGGCGCGCAACAAGACCGGGCGCAAGGACGCCATGCTGGCCGCACGCGGCCGGCTGAAGGGTGTGGAAACGGTCATCTGCGTGCAGGACTTCGCGTTCATGGGCGGCTCCATGGGCATGGCCGTGGGCGAGGCCATCATCGCGGCGGTGCGCCACGCCATCGGCCGCAAGTGCCCGCTGGTGATGTTCGTCGCCTCCGGCGGCGCACGGATGCAGGAGGGCATTCTCTCGCTGATGCAGATGCCGCGCACCACCATCGCGGTGGAGGAACTTAAGGAGGCGGGGCTGCCCTACATCGTGGTGCTCACCCACCCGACCACCGGTGGCGTGACGGCCTCTTACGCCATGCTGGGCGACGTGCATCTGGCCGAACCCGGCGCCCTCATCGGCTTCGCGGGCCCAAGGGTGATCGAGCAGACCATCCGCGAGAAGCTGCCGGAAGGCTTTCAGCGGGCCGAATACCTGCTGGAGCATGGCATGGTGGACATGGTGGTGCCACGGGGCGAGCACCGCGACGTCATCGCCCGGCTCATCCGCCTGTTCATGGGCCTGCCGCCAATAGAGGAACAAGCGCCCGAGGAGGAGAAAAGGCCCGAAGAGACGGCCACGGAAGCCGGAGACATCGAACAGCCGGCGCAAGAGGCCGGGAGAGACGTGAAAAGCGCCGAAGGCGACGGAGCCGCCCGGAAGAAAGGGGGCTTGCCGCAAGCCGATCGGAGCGAGAGGGGAAAGGCCGGTGATGCGACCAAGGATGGCGGACTGGCGTGAGGCCGCCGGGAGCGCCGTCAGTGGTCCCGTGTGAGCACGCGGCAAGGCTTCCCCTGATGGCAAGCGCGGTTCAAGCCCGTGACGACGGATCATCTATTCGGATAGGCAAGCATGTCCACCCGCAATGGCGTCCAGCAATTCGACATCCGCCGGCGCTGGCCCCTGGCCCGCCTGCTGAGCCTGGCGCTCGTCGCCCTGGCGGTGGCGGTGGTGTTGGGGTTTTTCTGGTTCGGCGGGCTGTTCGCGCCGGAGGAAAGCCCGCCGCCGCCGGAAGTGGTGAAGCAGCTGGAGGCCTATGACAAGGCGCTGTCCATCACCCGCAGTATCGTCATCAAGGGCCGGGACGACAAGGGACGCCCCTATCTCATCACCGCCAGTCGCAGCCGGCGCGATGAAACGCGCAAGGACATCACGCAACTGTTCGACGTGGCCGGCAGCCTGCACCAGTCGAATGGCGCCACCATCTTCTTCCGCGCCGATCGCGCCGACGTGCATCGCAGGACCAACGACGTCACCCTGCTGGGCAAGGTGCAGATCCGCAAGAAGGATGGCTGGCGGCTGCGGACGGAGGAGGTCCGCGTGAACTCGAAGACGCGCGACATGATGTCCGACCGCCCGGTGGTGGTGCGCATGAACGACACCCTCATCCATGCCCGGGGCATCGCCGTGCGGAAGGAAGGCGACGTGGTGCGCTTCAAGGGGCCCGTGCGCGCTCGTTTCAACGAACGCGGCGAGGAGAACGCCTCCACCGGGAACGGCAAGGGGGAGAACGGCGGGGAGGAACCGCGGCCATGACGCCGACGGGCGCGGCCCCGTCCGCTCTCGTGCGCCAGCTGCCGGCGCTGGTGGCGCATGGCGCCGGCGCCCTGTTGCTGGATGGGGGCGAGCGGCGGCGGCTGGACGCGGCGGAAGCCTTGCGCCGCTTGCGGCAAGAGGCGCACCTGGTGTGTCACGCCGCCATGTTGCACAATCGCCTTGCGCAGGTGGCCGGCGCTGCCGGAGGGCGAACCGGCTTTCAGCGGCACGCTCCGCCTTCCGGGAATGCGCCGGCCCCGATGCATTTCGACGTGGCGGAATTGTTTGCCTTCGTCTGTCCGGCCAGGCCCGTCCCGCCCCTGCCCTCCTCGTTCGGCGCGGCGCTGGGGCTGTGCCTTGTTGATGACGATGCGGGCGCCCTGCGCGAGCTGGCGGTGGCCCTGCTGGCGCGGCTGGCCGATCCGCGCACCCCGGCGCGGGAGCAGGCGCTGGCGCTGGCGCAGCTGCTGCACCCGGCGCGCTGGCCGTGGGCGGCGCCGGTCTTGCAGGCGCTCGGCGCGGCGCCCCGGGGGGCAGCCGGGCCGGAGGGGCGCGCAGCCCTGGCCGCCTGGGAACACCTGCCGGAATGGGAAGAGAACCCGCCCTCGCCTCCACCCGGGCAACGGCCGGTGCGGCCGGAGGAGGCGGTGCGTGAGCTGTTGCGCATTCTCGGCGAGGGACGCGAGCCGCGGCCCGACCAACAGAAATATGCGGCGGAAGTGGCGAAGGCCTTCGCTCCGCGCCCTTCGGCAGGCGAGAACATCGTGCTGCTGGCCGAGGCCGGCACGGGGCTGGGCAAGACGCTGGGGTATCTGGCGCCGGCGGCGCTGTGGGCGCGGCGCAACGCCGGTAACGTGTGGGTGGCCACCTATACCCGCAACCTGCAACGCCAGCTGGTGGACGAAACGCGGCGCATCTGGCCGGAACCGGCCATCCACCGCCGCCGGGTGAGCGTGCGCAAGGGGCGGGAGAACTACATGTGCCTGCTCAACGTCGAGGAAACCTTCGGCCTGCTGGCCGGGCGCGATGAGCCCTCGCTGCTGCTGGCCGCCCTGCTGGCGCGCTGGATCGTGGCGACGCGCGACGGCGACATGGTGGGTGGAGACTTTCCGGCCTGGCTTTTGCCCCTGCTCACCCGCGCCCTGCCCGAACAGGCCACGCCCGTCGCGCTGGGCCTGACCGACCGGCGCGGCGAGTGCACTTTCGCCGCCTGCCGGCATTTCCGCAAGTGCTTCATCGAGCGCGCGCGGGTGAAGGCCGAGCGCGCGGAGCTGGTGATTGCCAACCACGCCGTGGTGCTGGTGCAGGCGGCCATGAACGTGCTGCTGGGAGAGGTCGCGCCGCTGAAGCAGCTGGAGGAGTTTTCCCTCGCACGGGTGGTGTTCGACGAGGGGCACCACCTGTTCGACGCCGCCGATTCCGCCTTTTCCGGTCATCTGACCATGCTGGAGGCGGCCGAACTGAGGCGCTGGATCCGGGGCGCGGAAGGCGCCCGCCGGCGCGGCCGCCCCCAGCAG
>JALVRJ010000387.1 GCA_027031305.1 Hyphomicrobiales bacterium
GGCCGCACCACGGCCTTGCGGCAGCACCTTGAGCCAGATGACGTCCTGGTCGCAGTCGGTACGGACCTCCACCACCTTCAATGTCTCGCCGGAGGTTTCGCCCTTGCGCCAGAGCTTGCCGCGTGAGCGGGAGAAGAAGGTGGCCACGCCATCGTTGAGCGTCGCGGCCAGCGCCCGTTTGTCCATCCAGGCGAACATGAGCACCTCGCCCGTCTCCGCGTGCGTAACGATGGCCGGGATGAGGCCGTTGGCGTCGAACTTCGGTGCGAAGTCCGTGCCTTCCTCGATGTCGCCAGTGTCTTCGCGAGCGGTGAATTTGGTCATGGGCCTTGCGCTTCTCGCCTTTCAGGGAATTTGCCTGCCGCGTGTTCTTGCGCTGAAGCGCATCGCACCAGCCCTCACAGGGCGAACGGCTCCGACGGCGTGCGCACCATTTCCATGAAGCGGTTTTGAAGCGCCAGGTCGTCGCGGAAGGCGCCGAGGAATTCGGTGGTGACGGTGGCGACGTTGCGTTTTTCCACGCCGCGCAGCGACATGCACATGTGCACGGCCTCGATGTAGACGGCGACGCCCAGGGGCTTGAGCTGTTCGTTGATGGCGTGGGCGATCTGCGCCGTCATGGTTTCCTGCGTTTGCAGGCGGCGGGCGAAAATGTCTACCACGCGGGCGAGCTTGGAAATGCCCACCACCTCCTCGTCCGGCAGGTAGGCGACGTGGCAACGGCCGATGAAGGGCACCATGTGGTGCTCGCAGTGCGAGGCGAATTCGATGTCGCGCAGCATGACGATGTCGTCATAGCCGCCGACATCCTTGAAGGTGCGTGATAGCACCGCTCGCGGGTCTTCCTCGTAACCGGCGAAGAATTCGCGGTAGGCCTTTATCACGCGCTTGGGCGTATCCTTCAGCCCCTCGCGTTCGGGGTCGTCGCCGGCCCAGGCGATGAGGGTGCGCACCGCGGCCATGGCCTCTTGCTCCGTCGGGCGCGTGACATCGGGCCCCTTGCCGATGTCGGGCAGTTGCTTTTTCTTGCGCGTGTTGGTGGACATTTGTCGCTTTCCCCGAAAAATGCGAACGCCGCCCCTTGCCCGGCGGGCGGGGAGCGTGTCAACGTCTGGATGCTTCGCTCCTGTCTAGTCAGCGCGAGGCGGCGCGGTCAAGGGCGGCGCGTGCCGGATGGTGGACAGGAGTGGCGCGCCGGTGCGTGGTGGAAGCGAGGAGGGTGCCTTGCCGTTCGTGGATGATGCATGGGCAGATGTGCGTGTGTTGGGGCGGGTGCGCGAGCTATCGTCGCGGCACGCGGCGGTGCTGTTGCCGTTGGAGGCCGTGATCGAGGCGGTGGAAAGGGCTTTGGCGGCGCGGGACCGGCGGGCATGAGCGGACGGAAGGAAGAAGAAGACCAGGCGTGGCGCGCGCGGCCGGTGGGGCCGGTGGCGTGGCTGCTGCTGGCGCTCATAAGACTTTATCAGCTCACCCTTTCCGCCTTCATCGGGCGGCATTGCCGGCATCTGCCCACGTGCTCGCAATACGCGCGCGAGGCCATCAGGCGGCACGGGGCCTGGGCGGGGTTCTGGCTGGGGTTTTTCCGCGTGCTGCGTTGCCACCCGCTGGGCACGCACGGGCTGGACCCGGTGCCGGACAGCGTGCCGCGCCATGACTGGCGCTTCTGGCGCTACCGCGCCTTCGGGTCATGTGTCCGTGATGGCGAGGATGACGCGGCGTGAGAGTCGTGGGAAGCGCGTATTCGAAAAGGCGAAACCCCGCGCCGAGAGAGGGCGCGGGGTTTTCTCTTTCCGTGTGTGCAAGCACGGATGTGAATGCTTGTTTGCGTCCCTACCAGGTGGATACGGGGAAGTTCCAGGTGATGCCGGCGCGGAAGGTGTGGAAGTTTTCCATCTTCTCCTTCACGTCGACGGCGGCGGTCTGCGAGTTGCCATCGGTGGCGCAGGCGGCACAGAAGGTGCCGTAGGTCTTTTCCTTGTAGGACGAGAACAGGTATTCCGCGCGCAGGTGGAGGTTCTCGGTCAGGGCGTGCTCGACGCCGCCGCCGATGATGTAGCCGGGATGCGTGTTCTCGAAGCTGGTGCCGGAAGCGACGTCAATGGCCTCGCCGCGCAGCCAGCCGGCGCCGCCGGTGACATAAAACAGGGTCTTGTCGGTGGCCAGCACGCCGAGACGGGCGCGAATGGAGGCCATCCACTTGATGTCGAAGCGGTCATGCTCGTTGTCGTCGTTGTGCTCGCCGGTCTTGCCGCCCCAGGTCCAGTCGCCCTCGATGCCGAAGACCATGTTGTCGATCTGATAGTTGAAGCCGGCGACGAAACCGCCGTGGATGCCGCAACCGTTCAGGTCGTAGGGGCCGGCGGTGAGTTGCTGTGTGCTTGTGCCGTCCCAGCTTTCACCAGGATCGGTGAAGTCGCCGTCATTGTTGAGGTCGGTACCATTTTCCACCGTGTCGAGGGTGGTGTTGGTGGTGTCCATGCAGGTGCCGCCCAGCAGGGCACCCACGTAGGGGCCAGTCCAGTCGGTCGCCGCCGGGCGGATTTCCGGCGCCGGCGGGGGCGGCGGGGCCAAGTCGGCGGCCTGCGCGGCCGAGCCGGCGAACATGATCGCTGCCAGGGCGAGGAGAGAGGTGCGCGTGTTCATGATCGTTTTTCCCATGCTTCCTGTTGCACTCTGGAGAGCTTTATAGGCTTGTTAAGGTTAATGACTGGTTTCCGGGAATAATATTCATCATCCGATCCTTTAATGGTTTGTTAACCTGCCTGCTTGCGGTTCTTCTGCCTTTGATATTTTTCCTTTTACTTGACAGCCTGTATTGTCAGGCATGGTGAGGCGATGGGTCGGTGGCCGAAGAGCCGGAGGAAGAGCGGGGAAGTGTTGCCTTGTTGCAACAGGTCGCGATTTTTTGCCACCGATCCCATTTCCGCCATTTTCTGTCCGAATTG
>JALVRJ010000388.1 GCA_027031305.1 Hyphomicrobiales bacterium
GGGTGGTGGGTGGTCCTTATATATTCTGGTATGAGGCACCAGCCTATGCGCCAATGGTGATCTTTCGCCTCTGATCCCCCTTCCAACCCCAAGACAAAATGATCGATCTAGTGCCCCGTGGAGCCGAAGCCTCCTTCACCGCGTGGCGTTTCGGGCAGGCCCTCCGCCTCCCGCCACGCTACCCGTGCCACCGGCGCCACAACCAGCTGGGCGATGCGCATTCCACGTTGCACCATGAACGGCTTCGTTCCGTGATTGATCAGGATGACCCCGATCTCGCCACGATAATCGGCATCGATGGTGCCCGGGCTGTTCAGACAGGTGACGCCGTGCTTCAACGCCAGTCCGGAACGTGGACGCACCTGCGCCTCGAACCCTTCGGGCAAGGCGATGTGCAATCCCGTCGGCACCAACGCCCACGCGCCGGGCGCCACGACGATCGGCGCATCGACCGCCACTGCGGCGCGCAGATCCATGCCGGCGGCCAACGCCGTCTCGCGCGCCGGCAAGGGCAGGTCGGCGGCGTGCGCCGCGCGGCGGATATCCACCCTCACGGTCAGGCCACCCGCGACCACGCCCTCGCGCTCCCGCTTCCCATCCTTCATGACGCCGTCTTGCCGGTCGCGTCATCCTCCGCGTGCGCCAGCACTTCCTTGCGCACCACGTTGCCCCTTTCGTCGAGCTCGTAGAGAATCGGCACCCCCGTCTCCAGCTCCAGCTTCAGGACCTCCTCCGGCGACAACTTTTCCAGCCACATGATGATGGCGCGCAAACTGTTGCCATGGGCCGAGACCAACACGTTTTCGCCCGCCTCCACCTTCGGCAGGATGTGTTGCCTGAAATAGGGCACCGCGCGCTCGGCGGTGTCCTTGAGGCTTTCACCCCCCGGTGGCGGCACGTCGTAGGAACGCCGCCAGATGTGCACCTGTTCCTCGCCCCACTTGCGCCGCGCCTCATCCTTGTTCATGCCCACCAGGTTGCCATAGTCGCGCTCGTTCAGCGCCGTGTCGCGCGTCACCGGAATATCCTTTTGCCCGAGATCCTCGAGAATGATGTCGAGCGTGCGCTGCGCCCGTTTCAGGCCGGAGGTAAAGGCTTCGTCGAATTTCAGCCCGCGCTCTTTCAGGGCTTCGGCCGCCTTGTGCGCCTCTCGCACTCCGCGCTCGGTCAGATCCACGTCTGCCCAACCGGTGAACAGGTTTTTCGCGTTCCATTCGCTCTGACCATGGCGCACCAGCACCAGCGTGCCCGTCATGTGTCCAGTCCCCTTCGTTCTACAAATCGGCCAGCCCCAGAACATCCATCATGGAATAAAGGCCCGGCTTCCTGTCCTGCGCCCAGATGGCGGCCTTCACCGCGCCGCGGGCGAAAATCTCGCGCGAGCCGGCCCTGTGCGCCAGTTCGATGCGCTCTTCCGGGCCGGCGAAAATCACCGCGTGCTCGCCCACCACCGTGCCGCCGCGCAGGGTGGCGAAGCCGATGGCGCCATTCGGGCGCGGCCCGGTATGACCTTCGCGGCAGAAGACCGCTTTCTCGTCCAGCGCCACGCCGCGTCCCTCGGCGGCGGCGCGGCCCAGCATCAGCGCCGTGCCCGACGGCGCGTCCACCTTGTGCCGATGATGCATCTCGACGATCTCGATGTCGAACTCATCGCCCAACAGCGAGGCCACCTTGCGTGTCAGCGCCACCAGCAGGTTCACTCCCAGGCTCATGTTGCCCGCCTTGACGATGCGCGCGTGCCGCGCCGCCGCCTCGAAGGCCTTCTCATCCTCCGAAGAAAACCCGGTGGTGCCCACCACATGCACGATGCGCGCCTGCGCTGCCAGCTCCGCCAGGTATACCGAGGTGGCCGGCGTGGTGAAATCGATAATGCCGTCCACCCGCGTCAGCAGGCCCAGCGGATCATCGGAAACCCTGACACCGATACGGCCGGTGCCCGCCAGCTCACCCATGTCCTGGCCGACGAAGGGTGAACCCTGCGCCTCCAGCCCGCCGGCAAGCTGCACACCCTCGGTGTTCAACAACACCCGGGTAATGGCGCGGCCCATGCGTCCGCCCGCCCCCGCAACGGCCAGCTTGAGGTTGCTCATGGCTGCGCCTTTCCTTGCTGCCAGATTGTTGCCAGATCCCACCCCGCATGGCGAAACCGGGCGCCAGCCCCGCGGTGCGCGACGGTGTTCGCCGGGCGGCTTGCCGCTCATCCCCTACGTCAGCGGTCATAGCAGCACCATGCCCGTGTGAAAAGGCGCGCCGGCACCTCGCTGATGCATTCTCGGGGCGACATCCGCGCAGCGCTCATGAAATGGATGCATGACGGGCATGGCCGGTGCATTTTTCGCTGGCCTTCGGCGCCCGCCTTGGGCTATAAGGCGCGGCATCGCAATCATGTGGGCTGCAAGATACGCGTAACGTGCGCGAATCGCCCGCCCCGCCGGGCTCCGGGCCGTTCGCACGCACCCCTGAACGATGGAGCTGAAACCATGGCCGTTCCGAAGAAGAAGGTCAGCCGCTCGCGCATCGGCAAGCGCCGCGGCGGCCACCGCAAGGAAACCGTCACCTGGGTGGAAGACAAGCAGACCGGCGAGCTGCGCCGTCCGCACCACATCGACCTGAAGACGGGCATGTATCGCGGCAAGCAGGTGCTGCCACCCAAGGAAGACTACTGACACACGCTCTTCCGCCAACGGATGAGGCGATTGCAAACCCGCTCCGAGATGCCTTCGGAGTCGCCGGTGAACTAAGCCCATTGTGGTTTTTGGTTGCTGCGGTGGCGTCTGGTGAAGGCCAGCTGCAACAGGGCCAAAAGGATCGCGATGATCCAGTTGATCAGCAGCCGGAAGTTGTATCCCACCGCAGCCAGGATGGCGTTGACGGCATCGCCCAGCGAATGGGCCAGATAGTTGCGGCCCATGCGGTGGCCCGCCTTCAGATGTCCGATCACC
>JALVRJ010000389.1 GCA_027031305.1 Hyphomicrobiales bacterium
CCGCTTCGCGGCGGCCCGCAGGGCCGTGCTTGACATTCAATGAGTTGTGAAACAGCAAACCCGTTATCTGGGACAGCCCCTTGAAGTTTTCTTGGACAGCAGTGGGCTTTCGCCGGAATGGCGAAATATTTCTTCACAGCCCTCCCAAGCTCCCCTCACCTTTTTCCGACGGCGGTAACCGGATGCTAACGACGCGTGGGATAGAAATGGCCGGAAGTGCCCGTCGGTGCGCGGGCGCGAAACGGTTTCGGCCAGGCAACATCTGTCAGTGGGGTTAAGGGTATGATACTGATCACGGGCGGCGCCGGCTACATCGGCTCTCATGTGAACGTCGCGCTCAACGACGCGGGCTATCAAACCATCGTGCTGGACGACCTGTCGCTGGGTCACAAGGAGCTGGTGCCGATGGGCGAGCTGGTGGTGGCCGACTTCGGCGACCGCGACGTGCTGGACGAGATTTTCGGCAACCACCGTATCGAGGCCGTGGTGCATCTCGCCGCCTTCACCGACGTGGACGATTCGCTCAAGCGTCCGTCGGACTACTACGACAACAATGTCAGAAAGACCCTGACCCTGTTGCAGGCCATGCTGGACCACGGGGTGAACACCTTCCTGTTTTCCTCCACCAGCGCCGTTTACGCCGATGACGCCGAAGTGCCCTACACCGAGGACTCGCCCCTCGGCCCCTTGTGCGTCTATGGCCGCACAAAGCTGTTCGTGGAGCACATCCTGAACGACTATCACAATACCTATGGCCTGAAATACGCCGCCTTCCGCTATTTCAACGCCGCCGGGGCCGACCCGAAGGGCCGCGTCGGCGAATGGCACGAGCCGGAGCCGCACCTGATCCCGGTGGTGCTGGAGGTGGCCGAGGGCCGGCGCGATCACATCAAGATCTTCGGCACCGACTATCCTACGCCAGATGGCTCCTGCGTGCGCGACTTCATCCACGTGATGGACATCGCCGACGCCCACATCCGCGCGCTGGACTACCTGCGCGAGGGCGGCAGGAGCGGACCGTTCAACCTCGGCTACGGCACCGGCACTTCCGTTATCGAGGTCATCGAGATGTGCCGCAAGATCACCGGACACCCCATTCCGGCGATTCCGCACGGGCGGCGCCCGGGCGATGGCGCGGTGTCCATCGCCGACTGCTCGAAGGCCTTCAACGAGATGGGCTGGAAGCCGAAGCACGGCGACCTCGAGGACATCATCGCCACCGCCTGGGCCTGGCAACGGAAGCTGGCGGAGCTTCGCCAACGCGCGGCGCTGGCGCAAGAGGCGCCGGGCATGGGCGCGGAGGTGGCGTGAGAATCGTTAACCATGCGAGGTTTGTGCCCGCAAATCGATCGAATTCGAACGATTCCGCTAAGCGGACGTTATGGTCCGTGGGCTAAAATTTGGCTCAAATGCGCGAGGAATGTGGCGCCCGCCGAGGGCGCGCCAGCCGTGCGCAACGTGGTCAACAGCAGTCGCGGGGGGCATCCGATGAAGCCGCTTTCTCCCTTCTACCTCGATCTCACGGAAGAGGAAATCAACGCCATCCAGGAGGAAATGGGGCGCATCCTGCGCTCGGGCCAGCTCATCCTCGGCGAGAACACCGAGAAGTTCGAGGAAGAGTTCGCCAGGTATTGCAGCACGAAGCACGCCGTGGCCATGAATACCGCCACCTCGGTGCTGGAGGTTCTGGCCGTGTTGAACGGAGCGAAGGGCAAGAAGGTGGCGGTGCCGTCGAACACCAATTTCGCCACCGTCGAGGCCCTCATCCGTGCCGGCGGCATTCCGGTGTTCATGGACATGAACCCTGAGACCTTCCAGTCCGACCTCGAGATTCTCGAGCGCACGCACCAGCGCCACGGCATCGAGGGCGTGATGTGGGTGCACATCGGCGGCATCATCAGCCCCGACTTCGAGCAAGTGGCGGACTATTGCCGCGAGAACGGCCTGTTCCTCGTCGAGGACGCCGCGCACGCCCACGGCAGCCGCATGAACGGCCGCTCGGCGGGCAACTTCGCCGACGGCGGCGCCTTCTCCTTCTTCCCCACCAAGGTGATGACCACCATGGAAGGCGGCATGTTGGTGACCAACGACGACGAGCACGCCATGCTGGCGCGCTCCATCCGCAACCAGGGCAAGCGCGGCGCGGCCTATGGCGGCCTGCATTCCGACCACGGCAACTCCTGGCGCATGAGCGAGATCTCCGCCTTCATTGGCCTGGTACAACTGGCCAAGCTGGACGAGATGGTGGGCCGCCGCCAGCGCGCCGCCGACATCGTCTGCGCCAAGCTGGACGAGCTGGGCGTCCCCTATTGCCGCACCGACCACATGGACCAGGCCAGCCACTACAAGCTCATCGTCCGCCTGACCGATGGGCGCACCTACGCGGACGTGAAGAAGGAAATGGCCGAGCAGGGCGTGAACTGCGGCGGCGGCGTCTACGAGGTGCCCTGCCACAGGCAGCCCGTGTTCGCCGACATTCCGCATGACCCGGAAGAGCTGGCCAACACCGAGGAATGGTGCCCGCGGCACGTCTGTCCGCCCATTACGTCGGGCACCACGGAGGAAGACGCGCGGCGCATCGCTTCCGCCTTCGAGAAGGTGCTGGGCTGACACGGACGGAATCCTGAACCGGAGGGGCTGGGCGATGGCCGAGAAATACGACGTGGCGGTGGTGGGCGGCGGCATCGCCGGGCTGGCGATCGCCGAGATGTTCGCCCGTTCCGGGCGCTCGGTGGCGCTGATCGAGAAGAACCACGCCCTGTGCCAGGAGGCCAGCGCCAGCCAGCACGGCTGGTTTCACTTCGGATCGCTTTATTCCATCTTTCCGCAGAACCACTTTCTGCGCACCATGATCCGCAACATCGAGAACCTGCTGGACTATTACGCCGGCTTCGAGGGCCTGAACATCCGCGTGGGCGAGAACGGCCGGCTGGTCTTT
>JALVRJ010000390.1 GCA_027031305.1 Hyphomicrobiales bacterium
ACTGCTGCCTCCCGTAGGAGTCTGGGCCGTGTCTCAGTCCCAGTGTGGCTGATCATCCTCTCAGACCAGCTACGGATCGTCGCCTTGGTGAGCCGTTACCTCACCAACTAGCTAATCCGACGCGGGCCCCTCCTGCAGCGGCCGAAGCCTTTCTCCCGAAGGACGTATGCGGTATTAGCCACGGTTTCCCGTGGTTATCCCCCACTGCAGGGCAGGTTCCCACGCGTTACTCACCCGTTTGCCACTCGCCAGCACGCTCCCGAAGGAGCGTCTGCTGCCGTTCGACTTGCATGTGTTAAGCCTGCCGCCAGCGTTCGTTCTGAGCCAGGATCAAACTCTCAAGTTTGAAAACCTGTGCTCGTACACCTGCCTTTGCCTTTCGGCGCATCCCTTGCGGAATGCAGCAGACGTACGGTCGCATCTCGGCTTTTGACGGGTAAGCCAACGCATCTTCACCTTCCGAAGAAGATGAAAACGGCTGACTGCCCGAAACGCAGGGCCTTCTCGGCGCTCCGGCAGCGCATGAGTTGAACCATGCAGCCACGCGAAACGCCGCCGCCTGCGTTTCTCTTTCTTTCCGTTCACACTGTCAAAGAACTGCGGCGCCAACGCGCCAGCATCAGGTATTCACAAGCGCTCATTCATATAGGAGCCAATGAACGCTTGTCAACACCCGATCAACCACTTTTCTCGGCGGTCCTCGCCGAAATCGTGCTTGTCTTCGGGAGCCCAGGCTTGTCCATTTCTTGTGCCGGAAGTTGGCTCCCGGCCGGCTCTCGCCTCAGGCGGTGCGCTATATATGGTTATCGCCTCGCCCGTGTCAAGCACTTTTTTCAATTTTTTTCAAAGAACATTGCGAAGGACACTTCCCTCGCGACAGCCTCCTCGGAGACCCCTTCCGGCCACCTTTCGATCGGCGACCAGACAACCACCTTACTGGCCGGTCCCCGCCGCCAAACCCATATGGGCAGGCTTTGGCACCATTCAAGCCCATCGAGAAGCTTCTTTGGAGCTTCCCTCGGTGGCAGGCAAGACCCGTTGTCCCGGAAGCCTTCGGCTGGCCTATCGCTTGTGCCGGAACTTGGCTCCCGGCCGGCTCTCGCCTCAGGCGGTGCGCTACATATGGTCAGCGCATCGCCAGTGTCAAGCACTTTTTTCAACTTTTTTCAAACAGCCAACTGAAGGATCTTTGTCCCTCGCCTGCCTTTCGCTGCCGGGCCTTCGGCCCCGCCCCGTCAGGCGTGGCGTGATATATGTTCAGGCCCTGCCTTTCGTCAATGCTCTTCTGTCCGCAATTTTTGCATGGCTCCATTGCGGAGGCTCCCGGCATGGCCTCTCCCTCACCTTTCGTTCCTCAACGAGAAAGGTGGCGACACACACGCGTCGCCACCTTTCAGTCATCACGTTCCCATGTGCCCGGCATGTCACCAGGCACGCCGCGCGAACATGCTCAGGCCTCGGCCTGCTGCGCCAGCCGCGCCTTGATCTGCTTCTTCAGCTTCAGCGCCTTCGGCGACAGCTCGCCATCCCTCGCCTTCAGCAGGAAGGCATCAAGCCCCCCACGGTGTTCCACCGTCTTGAGCGCCTGGGCGCTGATGCGGAAACGATAGCGCTGGCCCATGACCTCGCTGATGAGGTGCACGTTCACCAGGTTCGGCAGGAAGCGCCGGCGCGTCCTGATGTGGGAATGGCTGACGTTGTTGCCGGTCAGCACGCCCTTGCCGGTCAATTCGCAACGACGGGACATCGGTCTTCTCCAAAAATCACGATTGATCTTGATCAGTTCTCTCGCACTTTGGCCCTCGCCCCCGATGCCCAACGGAAAAGGGGCCGAGCGGGGCGGAATTCGGCCGCACGATTTGGTCGCCTGCTATACAGGCCCGCGCCGCGCCCCGTCAAGCCGCCACCGCGAATATCGCTCGCCCCAGGCGCGAATACCCCGCGTCAACAAGGGCCAGTTCGGGAAAACCAACGTTTTTTCAATTCGATTAACCATTCGCTAACCATCTCCGTCCATGATGAGAAGCGTAATCCAGCTTCATGGATTTTCTCCCGAGTGGCTCCTGTCCACTCTGTTTGACGCCTCCCTGTCGAACTTCAGGCCGCGCCCCTCGCGCGGCCTCTTTTCTCGGCCCGAAGGCCCTTGCGCCTGCCCTTCTGGCCCGATCCTTGCAGCATCCCGAGCGAACACGGCCGGAAACCATGTTCGCTGGCCCATATTGACCCGGCGCCCGTTTCCGGCACACCCTCTTGGCTGCAAGACGATGGGGAGATCACGACCATGACCACGTCCGGAACACCCAGGCGGGCCTCCGAGCCGCTCGTCGACTTTCTCGAGCGCTTCGTCGCTTCCGCCCAGTTCCAGCAGGTATTCGAGGAAGGAATGCGCCTGGTGGAGGAAACCGCCGATTATCTGGACGGCCCGGGACGCGAGGTGGCGCGTGGCCTTTCCCGCGACGACGCCATGACCTACGCCACCGAGAGTATGCGCCTGACCACGCGGCTGATGCAAATGGCCTCGTGGCTGCTGTTGCAGCGCGCCGTCGCCGCCGGCGAACTTTCCGAACAGGATGCGAAGCGCGAGCAGGAAAACATCAACCTGCCGGCCTTGGCCCAGCAGCCGAACGAAACGATCATCGCCCGTCTGCCGCGGGAGTTGACCGCGCTCATGGGCCGTGCCCAGCGTCTCTACGAACGAATCCTGCGGCTCGATGAAATGATCCAGGCCCGCCACGCGGCCCCGGAGGGTGGCGCCAACCCCCTGGCCGGCATGTTCGGCCGCATCGAGGCGGAGTTCTCTTCCGGCCTTCGCAAGAAATCCGATTCGAACGGCAAGTAGGCTTGCCCGCTCCCCCTCGTTAGTCGCCCGTGAACTATGGCTTTTGCATCTGATTGGCGGCTGAGGGAGGCGGAGCGAAGACCAGCTGCAACA
>JALVRJ010000391.1 GCA_027031305.1 Hyphomicrobiales bacterium
ACGGTCCGGTGGGCGCCTACTTCCTCCATCTGAAGACCTACACCCAGAACGCCTATGGCGAGGAATACGAGTCCCACTGGTACGACGAGCTGAAGAAGATGGTGGGCGAGTACATCGACCACCATCCGGTGCCCACCTGCCTGCGCAACCACGCGCTGATTCGCGAGGTGCTGGCTGGCCGCGGCCCGATCCACATGGTCACCATGCATTCCTTCCAGGATCCGCACCTGGAGGAGGTGGGCTGGCACAACTTCCTCGGCATGACCGTTGGTCAGGCCGTCCTGTGGGCCGCTACCGACCTCGATCCGAAATGCGAGAACCCCGAGCTGACCACCTCCGAACCCTATGTGATGGGTTCACACGCCACCGCCTGTGGTGCCTGGTGCTCCGGCCCGGAGGACATCTCGCCGCCCGAATACTTCTGGGGCTACAACCGCATGACCACGGTCCACGGTCTGTTCGGTGCCGGCGACGCCTGTGGCGGCACCCCGCACGCCTTCTCCTCCGGTTCCTTCACCGAGGGCCGTCTGGCGGCCAAGGCGGCCTGCCAGTATATCGACGATGGCAAGGCCGAGGGCATCGTCGTCTCCGAGCGGCAGATCGAGGAGCTGCGCGAGAAGATCTACAAGCCGCTGGAGAACTACAAGGTCTGGCGCAACGAGATCGTCGCCGGCACGGTCAGCCCGACGGTGCTGCTGCCCAAGCAGGGGCTCATCCGGATGCAGAAAATCATGGATGAATACTGCGGCGGCGTCAGCATGCAGTACATGACCAACGAGAAGCTGCTCAACTACGGCCTGAAGAAGCTGACACTCCTGAAGGAAGACATGGAAATGCTGGCGGCTTCCGACCTCCACGAGCTGCTGCGCTGCTGGGAGCTGCACCACCGCGTGCTGACTTCCGAGGCGGTCATGCACCATACGCTCTTCCGCAAGGAGACGCGTTGGCCGGGTTACTACTACCGCGGCGACCATCTCTACCTCGACGACGAGAACTGGCACGTTCTCACCGTCTCCCGCCGCGATCCGAAGACCGGCGAGTGGACCATGGAGAAGGCGCCGCTGTATCACATCGTCGGCGACGTCGAGGAAGGCTACCAGAAGAAGAAGGCGGAAAAGGAAGGCAAGAAAAAAGCCTCCTGATCCATCCTCTTCACACGCACATTCGCCGGAAGCGCTTCCCGCGCTTCCGGCATGATTATGTGAATGGAGTGTCTGAACATGACGGGCGACGCCAACGTGCAAGACCTGAAGAAGGAAAAGGCCAGTCAGCCGGAGGGAATGAACATCACCGAGCTGTCGGACGAGGAAATCCGCGCGGTGGCCGACCAGTATTGGGAACACCTCATCAAGATGTCCAACGAGGCCAACTACGGCGAGTTCGTGCGCTATTTCTCTCGCGAATTCGCCCTGGCCATGAACACCGTGGTCGTCAATCACCAGTTCGCCAACAGCGAGCTGGCCCGTCATCTCGACGAGAATTTCGACTTTCTGGGCATCATTCGTCGCGGTCAGCACGTGACCGTGCTCTATCGCCAGCGCTGCACCGTCAAGGAGGGCGAATGGCTGGGCCGGTTGGTGCTGGGCTTCGAGGACGGTAAGATCAAGATCTTCGGCGCTTCCATATTCTGATCGTCAACCACAGCGTGGAGAGACCGACCGATGTCCGAGCCCGACGACAATGCGAAGAGCGCGCCCGAAGGCGAGAAGATCGAGGACGGCAAGCTCGTGGAGCTGAAATACCGCTTGCTGGACGCCCAAACCGGGCAGGTGCTCAGCACGGTCGAATTCCCGCTCAACTACATCCACGGCCAGAACGAGATCCTGATGCCGCAAATCATGGATGAGCTCGAGGGCAAGCGCGCCGGCGAGGTCATCGAGTTCGAAATTCATGGAGACGATCTGTTTGGGCCGCGTGACGAGAGCCTCGTCGTCGTTGAGCGTCCGGAGAACGTACCGGAGGAATATCGCAAGGCTGGCCTGCAAATCATGATGCAGAACGACAAGGGCGACGTGCGCCCCTTCTATGTCACCTACCTCGATGACGAAAAGATCATCATCGATGGCAACAGCCCGTTCTCTGGCCGCGAACTGAAGTTCGTGCTGGAGATTCTTTCTGTGCGCGAGCCAACGCCGGAGGAAATCGAGGCGGGTGGCATCGTGCAGCCCGAGCTGGACAACCTGCCCGGCAAGAAGGTGCCGCTGAACTGAGTGGAAATGAGGGACATGCCCCGGCGCGGACGAAACACGCCCGCGCCGAGGCGTCATGACGGGCCCGATGGCATTGCATCGCTGCCAAGCCCGTTGCAAAACGCCGGCGGGAGCTGGTAATAGAAGTGCGAGCGTAACTGCAAGCTGGAGGGAAAACACATGGGTAAGCCTGCTGATCCGGCCACTGTGCCGCCGTGCAAGGTGCGTTTCATGGAAACGCGCCCCCTGCCGAAGGACGAAAAGGGCTTCGCCGGCTTCGAGACCATCTGGGAGCCGTGGCACAAGGAAGCCGAATATACCATTCCGGAGCGTCCGTAAGGCACAGCCGGAAATACGATGTTTTCGTGCGGGGCCACCCTTGTGGGTGGCCCGTTCGCATTGGTGTTCAGGAAATAGGCAAGCTTAATTTTTGGGCAGCCTGCTGGATGAATCTCAATTGCCTTAATCGCGGTTAACATATAGAATTTCCTTCATATTCAAGTGGCCTTGCAACGCTTTGCCGGCCCGGGGGGAGGGCGGTCGCATCGGCAACAAGGGCGGACAAGGCCCGGTCATTTCGCACAGCCCACAGGGAGGAGAGAGCATGAAGATACGCGAATTCCTTGAAACGCAGCAGCACACGCTTGTTGCTTGCCGCCGCGCTGACACGCTGCAGAGCGCCGCCATGCTGCTGCACTCCAATCACATCGGCGCCATGCCGGTGCTGGACGTCGACGGCAAGCTGGTCGGCATACTTTCCGAGCGCGATATCGTGTCTGCCATATCCCAGCGCCCGCAACAGCTCATGCAGCTCAGGGTGGGCGACATCATGTCGGCCCCGCCCGTCACCTGCACCGAAGATGACGACATGTGCGACGCCATGCGCGTCATGCTTAGCCACAAGTTCCGCCACCTGCCCATCGTCAACGCCGTCGGCGAGTTGCGCGGAATGCTCTCCATTCGAGACTGCCTGGCCATGCAGCTGCGCGACAAGGAGCTGGAGGCCAACGTGCTGCGCGACAGCTTCATCGCCGCCCGCTACAGCTGATACCAGATTGCGTAATGTCTGACTGGTGAGACTGCCCCGCGCCCCCACCCAAGCCCTTGTTTTTCATGATTTGGGGGTTGGGTGGGAGCGCGGGGCTTCTGCGTGGTTCTTTATGCATTCTGGTATCAGACCGCCTTCGCGTGGCGCTGCGGCTTGGGCTGGTAATGGGCGTCGAAGGCGGTGCACACCGTGCGCACGAACAGGCGGCGCTCCTCCGGGACCTCGACCACGCCACTCTCCTCGTCGACCCGGCAAAGGCCATCCGCCGCCAGGGGCTCCAGCCGCCTGTAGGCGTCTTCCAGCATGGCCGGGTCGAAGCCGTGCCGGCGCGCGATGGCTCGCGGATCGGCGCGCAGAAAGCACATGAGCTTCTCGATGATCTCACCACGCATCCTGTCCTCCGCCGTCAGCGCCAGCCCGCGGTCGATGGCCAGCCGTCCTTCGGAAATGGCGCTGGCCCATTTCGCCATGTCGCGCGCCGATTGCGCATGGCCCTGGGGCAGAGAGGAAATGGCCGAACACCCGAACCCGATCAGCGCATCTGCCGGATCCACCGTGTAACCCTGGAAATTGCGGCGCAGGGTGCCTTCGTGCAGCGCCGCCGTCATCGGGTCGTCATTGCGCGCGTAATGGTCGAGCCCGATGGCCGTATAGCCATGTTGCTGCAACGTCTCGCCGATGGCCAGGGCCTGTTCGTAGCGCGCCTCTATGCCCGGCAGGTCCTCCTCGCGGATCATCTTCTGGTGCTTCTTGAACCACGGCACGTGCGCGTAGCCGAACACGGCGATGCGGTCGGGTTTCAGGCCGGCTGCAAGCCGCGCCGACTCGACCACCGACTCCACCGTCTGCCCCGGCAGGCCATACATCAGGTCGAAGTTAACCGCCTCGATACCCGCCTCGCGCAGGTTCTGCACGCACTGTGCCACCATGTCGTAGGGTTGAATGCGGTTGACCAGCCGCTGCACCCGCTCATTGAAGTCCTGAACGCCGAAACTGCCACGATTGAAGCCCATTCCGGCCAGCGCGAAGGCCTTCTCGCGGCTCATGGTGCGCGGATCCATTTCCAGGGCGATCTCCGCCTCCTCGGCGAAGCCGAACAGGGTGCGCACCCGCTCTACGATGCGCCTCAGGTCCTCGTCCGCGAGATAGGTGGGCGTGCCGCCGCCAAAATGAAAATGCCGCACCCGCCCCTTCGGCCCCTTCAGCATGGGCGCGGTCAGCTCTATCTCGCGCAGCAGGTTCTCGGTATAGCGCGCGGCGCGCTCGTAGGTGTTGGGAATCGTGGTGTGACAGCCGCAATACCAACACATCTGACGGCAGAAGGGGATGTGCACATAGACCGAAAGGCTCGCCTCCGCAGGCAGCTCTCCGAGCCAGGAAACCCAGGTTTCCGGCGTGAAGTCGCTGGCGAACTGCACCGCCGTGGGATAACTGGTGTAGCGCGGCACGTCCTGCAGGGCATATTTCTTCAGCCGTTCATCCATGGTCCCGTTCTACTCCCCGGCACTCGCCCCGCCAATGCGCCCGAGCGCTGTTTTCCATCATTTAATGCAAGCACTTCAGGCGCCCTCGCGCGCCGCCGCCAACGCCGCCAGCAATTTCTCGAAGGCCCGCGCCCGGTGGCTCATGGCATGTTTCTCGCGCGGATCCATTTCCGCGAAGGTGACATCGTGCCCCTCGGGCACGAACATGGGGTCGTATCCGAAACCCTTGTCGCCGCGCGGTGGCCACACAAGATGTCCGTGAACCTCGCCGCGAAAGGTCTCCGATTGGCCATCGGGCCAGGCAAGCGCCAGCGCGCACACGAAATGCGCCTTGCGCTGCTCGGGGCTGTGCGCACCCCTTTCATGCAGCTTGCGCTCGATCGTTTCCATCGCCTTGCGGAAATCCTTTTCCGGTCCGCCCCAACGCGCCGAGTGAATGCCCGGCGCCCCATCGAGCGCGTCGACGCACAGGCCGGAATCGTCGGCCAGCGCCACCAGGCCCGCCCCCTCGGCCGCCGCGCGCGCCTTGATGATGGCGTTTTCCTCGAAGGTTTCGCCCGTCTCCTCGGGTTCCGGCAGGCCCAGCTCGGCGGCGGAGACGGCATGAAGGCCCAGCGGCCGCAACAGCTCTCCGATCTCGCGCACCTTGCCCGGATTGTGCGAGGCGATGACGATTTTGCTGCCCGGTGGCAACGGCCTCATGCCCAAGCCTCCCGCTTGTTGATGGTGAATGCGTGCGAAGGCACGGATACACGCGGGACAACGCGGCCGCACACGCGTGATTGCGGCCATTGTTTTCACGCTTCGCGGATTGTCAATGCAGAAATCAGGCTGCCGAAAGGCGCCAGTCAGCCGCCGGCGGGCACAAGGCCTCCGGGTGCGGTCCGGACAAGGCCCCTCTCAGCCGCCTTCCACCGGCGTGAACGTGCCGGAGGCCGGGCGAATGTCGCGCACCGCCGCCAGCAACTCGTCCGGATCGAAGGGTTTTGGCAAGAATCCGTCCATGCCGGCGGCGAAACAGCGTTGCCGCTCGCCATCCTCGACACCCGCCGACAGTGCCAGCACCGGCACCGGCCTTGCGCGTCGCGACCGCTCCAGCCGCCGCAGGGCCTCCGTGGCCTCCAGGCCATCCATCTCCGACATGTGCACGTCCATCAGGATACAGGCCGGCCTTTCCAGTTCTCCACGCAGCGCCTGCTTCATCCATTCCAGCACCAGCCGGCCATCGTCCACCCACCACACGCGGTAGCCGGCGCGCGAGAGAATGGCGCGGGCGATTTGCGCGTTCACCGGATTGTCCTCCGCCAGCAACACCAGCGGTCCGGGCGAGCCACCGCCGTTCGCCCTGTCCCGCGCCCGCCGGCTCAGGTCCCGCAACGAGGCCACCGATCGCGCCAGCCGTTCCGGCGTTTGCCCGCGCACGAGGCGCTCCACGAAGGTGCGCCGCCGCAACGGGCGCAGCAGATAGCCGTGTATCCTCCCATCCTGCATCAAATCGTGCAGGCGCAAGCGCTCCTCCGGCGTAAGCAGCAGCCACGCGCGCGCCCTGGGCGCGTCCGTCCGCAGGCGGTAAAGCGCCGCCCGCAAGGCGTCGGCATGGCGGCCATCGACGATGATCTCGCAGGTGGGATCGCATAGCAGATCGTGCAGATCCTCCGGTAGGGCCATGCGCGCCCGCCCACCGTGGGCCTCGATGTAGCGCACAAGCCCTTGCCGCGCCGGCCCCTCGGGCGCCACCACCCACAGCACCACGCCGTCAAGCCCGCCACCACTCTCGTCGCCCTTGGGCGAGCAAGCCGCCTCGGCGTCCTCCTCCCGCACCGGCCGCGAGGGCAGACCAACGCGGAATGTCGTGCCCTTTCCGGGCGTGCTGTCCAGGTGCAGCGTGCCCCCCATGCTCCCCAGCAGTTGCCGCACGATGGCCAGGCCCAGTCCGGCGCCTCCTTCCTGCGCCACGTCCTGCGCCGCGTCGCGCGCGAACGGCGTGAACAAGCGCTCCCGCACCTCCGCCGGCACACCCGGCCCGGTGTCCTCCACCGTCAAGCTCAGGCCGGCGGCGTGCCGGTCCAGCGAAATCAGCACGCCACCCTCCCGGGTGAACTTGATGGCATTGCCCACCAGGTTCAGCAGGATCTGCCGCAGCCGCAGTTCGTCACCCAGCCATTCTCCGCGCACCGCCGGTGCGACGAAGCAGGCCAGCTCCAGCCCCCGCGCGTGGGCACGCGGCGCCAACATCTCGGCGATGTTCTCCACCGTGCGCACCGGGTCGAAGGGCTGCGCCACGGCCGGCGCCTTGGCATCTGCCGCGCCCAGCGCGTTGGCCCGCGCCTTCTCCAGCAGCTCGTCGACCATCGACAGCGCCAGCCGCCCCGAGGCGTCCAGGCTCTGCACGTAATTGAGCTGCTCGGCGTTCAGTGGCGTGTTGCGCAACAGCCCCGCCAGGCCGATGATGCCATGCAGGGGCGTGCGCAGCTCGTGGCTGATGAAGGCGAGCATCCTGTCGCGCGCGGCGGATTCTTCCAGCATCATCCGGCGCACGCGTTCAAGCTCGTCCCGCGTTGGCGCCGCCCGCCTCGAGAACAGCCGCGCCAGCCCCGCGCGAAGGTGCGAAAGCGTGCCGCGCAGGCGCGCGGCAATCCCCCATGCCTGGCCCGTGGCATTTCTTCCCGTTGCGTTCGCCATGCTCGTCTCCGCTGGCCCCTGTCCGCGGCGCGGGACAGACCCCGGCACGCCACCCGCGCAAGGCATATTGTGACCGCCGCGGCGTAAAGCCCGGCTTGGCGAAAAGGATCGGATTTTACGCATCCGGCAAAAAAGACCGCGAATGTGGCGCGCGGTCGCGAAATCCCCACCACGCTGGCAAAATGCGCCGGTGCTCCCCAAATGACGGAAACGGAGCAAGGCGCGGCCCGCGCGGGGCGCTTCATGCGCGTCGTGGTCATGCGCCATAATTTCGTCGCGCTTGCGCGCTTCAAGCACAGTCGTGCGCCCGGACGATCATGGCGGACGTGAAGCCGGCGCAGAGAACGGGAAAGAGGACCAATGCCGACCATCGCCCTGGTAGACGACGACCGCAACATCCTCGCCTCGGTTTCCATGGCCTTCGAGGCGGAAGGCTTTCGCACCCGCACCTACACCGACGGCGCCTCCGCGCTGGAAGGGCTGCTGGAAGATCCGCCCGACGTCGCCATCCTCGACATCAAGATGCCGCGCATGGACGGCATGGAGCTGTTGCGCCGCCTGCGTCAGAAGAGCGACATGCCGGTGATTTTCCTCACCTCCAAGGACGACGAGATCGACGAACTGTTCGGCCTGAAGATGGGCGCGGACGACTACATACGCAAACCCTTCTCGCAGCGCCTGCTGGTGGAACGGGTGAAGACGGTGTTGCGCCGCGCCCGCTCGCGCGCCGAGTCGGCCGAGGAGGAATCCGACCGCGTAATCCGCCGCGGCAAGCTGGTGCTCGACCCCGACCGTCACATCTGCCTGTGGAACGGCCAGCCGGTCACGCTTACGGTCACCGAGTTTCTCATCTTCCAGGCACTGGCCCAGCGCCCCGGCATCGTCAAGACCCGCGAGGCGCTCATGGACGCCGCCTACGACGACCAGGTCTATGTCGACGACCGCACCATCGATTCCCATATCAAGCGCCTGCGCAAGAAGTTTCGCGCCGTCGACCCGGACTTCAACGCCATCGAGACGCTCTACGGCGTCGGCTACCGCTTTCGCGAGGAAGGCTGAGCATCGCTGGCGCGGCCGCGCGGCATTCGGCCACAACCGCGTGCATTCGCTTTTTTCCGCAAGGCTGCTATATCTTTCAATGACTTGCGACACGTGGTGATGGCCGCAACGAGAATGCCCGAGAGCGTTCGCCGCCAACCCGGCCGCTTTTTCGACGGGCGCAATGGGTGGACATGAAAACCTTGCTGGCGCGAGAACAGCCACGGCGAGACGACCCGGACACCGCGCCGGGGCCGCGCCCGCTCACCCCCGCGCCACGCCTCGGGGGTGAGACGGACGAACCCGACCCCGCCGGGCCGGAATCCACGCCCGGCCACGCGGAAGGGCCGGATCGGGCGCGCCACGAGGC
>JALVRJ010000392.1 GCA_027031305.1 Hyphomicrobiales bacterium
TGCTGTTGCAGGAGGAGATCTCGGCGGAGAACCTGAAGCGCAAGGTGGGGCGAGAGATCACGGTGCTGGTGGACGAGATCGACGAGGAACAGGGGCTGGTGGTGGCGCGCAGCCCGTGGGACGCGCCGGAGGTGGACGGCATGGTGCTGATACCGCACGCGTCGGCTCCGCAGGCGGCGCCGGGGGAGTTCATGCAGGTGCGCGTCACGGGGTCGGACGTGCATGACTTGCTGGCCGAGCCGCTGACCGGGCGGGACGGGACGAGAACAACTGGCGAGAGGGACGAAGAAACATGACACCCATCGGTTTCGGCATGGTCCTGGCGGCCGCGCTGGGCGGCGGCATCGGGGCGGCGGCGCGGCTGATGACCGTGGGCTGGGCCTCGCGCCTGTTCGGCTTTTCCTTTCCATGGGGCACGCTCATCGTCAACGTCGTGGGCTCGCTGCTGATGGGGCTGATCACGGGGTGGCTGCTGGCGCGCATCGAGGCATCGTCCTTCCTGCGGGTGTTCCTGACCACCGGTGTGCTGGGGGGCTTTACCACCTTTTCCGCCTATTCGCTGGACTTCGCGCTGTTGTGGGAAGATCACCGACACCTGGCGGCGCTGCTCTACGCTTCGGGGAGCGTGGTGCTTTCCTTCGCGGCGGTGTTCATCGGGCTGACGCTGGCGCGGCTGATCTTCAACTCCTAAGGTGGCCTCATGCCGGCGAAAAAGGTGCGCATTGCAGACGGCGAAGCGGGCCAGCGCATCGACCGCTGGTTGAAGGCGCGCTTCCCGTCGCTCGGCTTCGGCCAGTTGCAGAAACTGCTGCGCAAGGGAGAGATCCGCGTGGACGGGCGGCGCGCGAAACCGGATACGCGGCTTCAGGCCGGGGCGCAGGTGCGCCTGCCGCCGATGCTGGCGGCGCTGGAGGAGGCGGGGAAGGGACGCAGGCCCGCGCCATTGAGCGCGCAGGAACGCGAATTCTTCGATGGCCTGAAGCTTTACGAGGACGAATGGCTGATCGTCATCAACAAGCCCTCCGGCCTGCCCGTGCAGGGCGGCAGCAAGACGGCCATGCACATCGACCGCTGGCTCATGGCGCTGGAGCAAGAGCTCGGCGCGCGGCCGCGGCTGGTGCACCGGCTGGACAGGGACACCTCTGGCGTGCTGGTCATCGCCAAGTCGCGACAGGTGGCGGCGGCGCTGGGCAAGGCCTTTTCCAGCCGGTCCGTGCGCAAGATCTACTGGGCCGTGGTGCACGGGGTGCCGCGCCCGAAACAGGGGCTGATCGAGGAAGCATTGGTGAAGGTGCGCACGCCGCAAGGGGAGAAGATGGCGGTGGCCGGCACCGTGCCGGAAGGCGCGCGCGTGCTTGGTGAGCCGCAGCCGGCGAAGACGCGCTATGCGGTACTTCAGGCCAGCGAACATCCGCCCGCCGCGTGGGTGTCGCTGAAACCGACCACGGGCCGCACGCATCAACTGCGGGTGCACATGGCGCATCTGGGGCACCCCATTTTCGGCGATCCGCGCTATGGTGGGCTGGAGGGCCTGCCGGAAGAGGTGGAGAAGAAGCTGCACCTGCACGCCCGGCGCATCAGCTTCGAACACCCGGTGAGTGGCGAGTGGCTGGACATCACCGCACCGCTTCCCGAACACATGCGCAAGACCTTCGCCCTGCTGGGCTTCGACGCGCGGCGCTATGAAAAGGCGTAAGGGCGGCCTATATGGGTGGCAACATTTTCACTCGTCATTCCGGCGAAAGCCGGAATCTCGTGCCATGGACTCATGCGCTCGCCGCACGAGACCCCGGCTTTCGCCTACTGGTGTCCAGGAAAAGTCGTGATGGAATGAGAAAAGAGGCTGATTTGCATACAGTTGCGACCAATGACGAATGAAAAGGCTTGTAAAAGCAGTTTCCTCTTTTCGTCTTCCCCTTGATAAGCGGGGATCCGTGAAGAGTCAGTGAGTTACTGGATGCCCGCTTGCGCGGGAATGACGAGTTTTGGTGGCGTTTGAAGTTTTCTTGGACACTCCTGGGCTTTCGCGGGGTGACGTTGATGGGGCCGGAATGACGAGTGAACAGACGGAATGACGCCAGAAAAGGCACCGGAAAGACGTAAACCACATGAAACTCATCCTTTTCGATTGTGACGGCACGCTGGTGGACAGCCACCACAACATCGCGGAGGCCATGCGCCGGGCCTTCGCCGAGGTCGGCGTGCCCTACCCTGGGGATGCGGCCACGCGCGGCATCATCGGGCTGTCGCTGCACGCGGCCGTCACGGCGCTGGCGCCGGAAGGCACGGAGCCAGGCACCCTGAGGCGGCTGGAAGAGGCCTACAAGCAGCATTTCTTCCAGCTGCGGCACGAGCCGGACTTTCACGAGCCGCTGTTTCCCGGCGCGCGCGAGGCGCTGGAAGCGTTGGCGGCGCGCGATGACGTACTGCTGGGCGTGGCCACGGGCAAGTCGCGCCGGGGGCTGGAGGTGCTGCTGGAGCGCGAAGGCCTGCGCGACTTCTTCGTGACGCTGCAAACGGCGGACGATGCGCCGTCCAAGCCGCACCCCGGCATGGTCTTGCGGGCGCTGGAGGAAACCGGCGCGGAGCCGCACCGAACCGCGCTTATTGGCGATACGCGCTATGACATGGAAATGGCCCGCGCGGCGGGCACGCTGCCCATTGGCGTGGCGTGGGGGTATCATCCGCCGCATGAATTGCGGGCCGCGGGCGCTGCGGAAATCGCCGAACAATTCAGCCACTTGCCGGAGACGGTTGAGAGCCTGATTCCGGCGCTTGAGAAACCGATTCAAGTAGCCGCCGGCAATACCGGCAAGGGGAAATAAGCCAATGCCAGACAACGGAGCCAACACCCCCCGCGCGCACGAGCGGGAATGCCTGCTTTCCGCCGAGAAGCTGGAGGAGCTG
>JALVRJ010000393.1:0-1125 GCA_027031305.1 Hyphomicrobiales bacterium
CCCCCTTTGACCCCGTGTATCCAGCCACGACGACGCCACCATCGGGCAGCGCCGCAACGGCCTTGGCCCTATCATCATTCTTGCCACCAAAGGTCTTGTCCCAGAGGAGGTTGCCGCGTGCATCCAGCCGCAGCACCCACATGTCTTTCTCGACCGCCCCCTTTGAACCCATGTATCCGGCCACGACGATGCCACCATCGGGCAGCGCGGTGATGGCGTTTGCTTCATCATAGCCGCTACCGCCAAAGGTTTTGTCCCAGAGGAGATTGCCGCGTGTATCCAGCCGCAGCACCCACAGGTCGTAGTCGTCCGCCCCCTTCGACCGCGTGTATCCGGCCACGACGATGCCACCATCGGGCAGCGCGGTGATAGCGTTTGCTAAATCCCAATCCTTGCCACCGAATGTCTTGTCCCAGAGAAGATTGCCGTGTTTATCCAGCCGCAGCACCCACAGGTCGTAGCCGCCCGCCCCCTTTGAACCCGTGTATCCAGCCACGATGATGCTACCATCGGGCAGTGCGGTGATGGCGTTTGCTCGGTCTTCGTTGTTACCGCCGAAGATTTTGTCCCAGAGGAGGTTGCCGCGTCTATCCAGTCGTAGCACCCAAAAGTCGTAGTCGTACCCCCCCTCTTTCCACTGCACGCGTACGCCAGCCACGACGACCCCACCATCGGGCAGCGCTGCAACGGCCTTGGCAAAACCCAACCATTTCCTACCCCCGAAGGTGCGCTCCCATGGCTTCACCCGGATGGATGAGATTGGCTGCTTTCGCTTCAGTTCATCCAGGTTTGCATTTTTCCCAGCGGGGGCTTTCTGCGCCTGTGCCATTGTGCCTTCATCATTCAGCCGCAGCACCCACATGTCGGCCTGGCCAGCGCCTTTTGACTTCGTGTAGCCGGCGACGACAACGCCACCGCCGGGCATGGCGGCAAGGGCATTTGCCGAATCATTT
Source organism: Hyphomicrobiales bacterium (assembly GCA_027031305.1). Taxonomy (GTDB): domain Bacteria; phylum Pseudomonadota; class Alphaproteobacteria; order Rhizobiales; family Aestuariivirgaceae; genus Thermopetrobacter. The sequence goes on from JALVRJ010000393.1 coordinate 954, forward strand.
CCGGCACCGCCGAAGGTCTTGTTCCAGAGCAGGTTGCCGTTTTTGTCCAGCCGCAGCACCCACATGTCGGCTGCACCGGCCCCTTTCGACGCCGTGTAGCCAGCAACCATGGCACCGCCGCCCGGCAACGCCAGCAGGGCATGGGCCTTGTCCCATTCCGCACCGCCGAATG
>JALVRJ010000393.1:1135-8778 GCA_027031305.1 Hyphomicrobiales bacterium
GCCGAATGTCTTTTCCCAGATGATGTCGCCGCGTTCATTCAGCCGCAGCACCCACAGATCATATTCTCCTGCTCCCTTTGATGCCGTGTAACCGGCTACCAGAAAGCCGCCTTCAGGCAAGGCCACGACGGACTTTGCTGAATCGCGTTTCGCGCCGCCGTAAGCTTTTTGCCATGTGATATTGTGGTTCTTGTCCAGCCGCACCACAAACAGATCCAGGCCACCAGCGCCCAAGGACTTCGTTGTACCGGCAATCACGACGCCACCGTCCGGCAAGGCGGCCACGGCGTTTGCCACGTCGTCATCGTCCCCGAACAGCCGAATGTTCCGTTGAAGGCGGCCTTTGGAATCCAGATGTAAGACGCGAATATCCCGTTGTTTGGCATCCATGGATTTTTTCGTGGAGCCGGCGACGATGATGTCTCCATTTTGCAGCACCACAAGAGCATTGGCATCATCCCAGCCGGTGAAACGGTAGTGCTTGTCCCACTTGAGCTTGCCGTGTTTGTCCAAGCGCAGTACCCATATGCGGCGTTCCTTTGTGCTCGGGGACTGCGAATAACCGGCAACGACGATATCGCCTCCAGGTAGCACCGCGACGGCGTCTGCCACGTCCCGTTCTTCACTGCCAAAAGTCTTGTTCCAGACCAGTTCGCCCTTCTTGTTCAGCCGCAGCACCCGTATGTCGTATTCTTCCTGTTCACGGGGCTGCGTGTAACCGGCGACGATGATGTCTCCGTCCGGTGTTGTTGTGATGGCCGTTGCCCAGTCGGTAAAGGCGCCACCGAAAGTGCGCTCCCATGTTCGGGGGGCAGGCTTGCCATGGGCAAGGGGCTTGCCGGGCGCAGGGGAACTGGCAGGCACGGGTTCCTTGCCGGAAGCAGCAGCCTTGGCAGACGAAGAGTTGTCAGGCGAAGTGTTATTGCAGGCCTTTTTCTTGTGTAACCTGGCAAGCTTGACGTATGGGCTGTCCACCCTGCCGAATTCTTCCAGGAACAGCTTCCAGCCCTCGCAGGTGTTCAGCTTTTCCACGCTGGCATAGAGCTTCTCGATATCAGCGGCGTGCGCCGTGCCCGCGCCCATGACCATACCCGCGCAGACCGCCGCCAGTAGCGCCAGTTTGCCAAGAATCTTCCTCATGACTCCCCTCCCATGAGCTGCGCGAATAATTTCGCCACGTTTACCCGCGCTACGGGCGGCCTGCAACCTGCAATTATCCTGAGAGAGGCAAGTATCCTGAGAGAGGCTGGCTGCGCAGAAGATGAGAAACCATGCGTTGAAGAAAGGGGGGACAATTTTTTGTCAAAAGTTCTTGAAAGACGCCACGTCCTCGCTCCCGAAACGCCAGCGGCGGGAAGGGTTTTCAGCTGTCCTTTTCGTGGCAGGGCAGGCAGTCCACCGCCCAGCATTCGCCGAGGTCTTCCATCCAGGCCTCGATGCACTCCACCTCCAACCGGATGCAGCCGTCTCCTGCGAAGATGAGGTCGATGTAGCCGCCGGGTGGGTTTTCGTGCGGGATGAAAGCGATGGCCAGCAGCGAGAGCACGCCATTCTTCATATCCTGCCGGATGTTGCGGCTTTTCACCGAAAGCACGCCGTCGAAATGCAGTCCCGTGCGGGCCTGGCGCGGCGCATCACCTTCCGCCCGCATGTGCGAGAGCCACTCGTAACGGTTCGCCAGCAGCACGAAGCGGCCTTTCTGTGGCATCCAGCTGATATCGCCCACGCGCACCAGCGCATCCTGCATGTGGGCCGAGATCACCCGCAGGTCTTCCTCGTCCACCGCCGCCAGTTTCAACAGCTCCATGACATCCTCGTGCCTGCCAGACGCATTTGCCGGGGGTTCTTCGCTTCGTTCCATGGCATTGTCCTTTCGCAAATATAAGGACGGACGGCACCAATTTACAGGTATGGGTGGCGGGTTGTATCAGGCGGCTGCCCGCTCGATATCCGCGCCAACGGCGGAAAGTTTCTGCTCCAGGGCCTCGAAACCGCGGTCGAGATGATACAGGCGGTGGATTTCCGTCTCGCCCTCCGCCGCCAGCCCCGCAATGACGAGCGAAACGGAGGCGCGCAGGTCGGTGGCCATGACAGGCGCGCCAATGAGTCTGTCCACGCCCTTCACCAGGGCGGTGTCACCCATCAAGGTGATGTCCGCCCCCAGCCGCACCAGCTCCTGCACGTGCATGAAGCGGTTCTCGAAGATGGTTTCGCGGATGGAAGACACGCCATCCGCGCGCGTCATCAGCGCCATCAACTGGGCCTGCAAGTCGGTGGGAAAGCCGGGGAAGGGCTGCGTTTCCACCGCCACCGCGCGCAGCGCCCCGTTGGCCCGCCGCACGCGCAGGCCCTTTTCCTCTTCCGTCACGGCAACGCCGGCCTGCGCCATCACGTCGATGAAGGCCGAAAGCGTTTCCGCCTGCGCGTCGCGCAGCAACACCTCGCCGTCGGTCATGGCCACGGCCATGGCGTAGGTGCCGGCCTCGATGCGGTCGGGCACGATGGAATGCTCCGCTCCATGCAGGCGCTCCTTGCCCTGAATGTGCAGCGTGGAGGTGCCGATACCCTCGATCACCGCCCCCATCTTCACCAGGCAATTGGCCAGATCCACCACCTCCGGTTCGCGCGCGGCGTTCTCGATGACGGTTTCGCCCTCCGCCAGGGTGGCCGCCATCAGCGCCACGTGGGTGGCGCCCACCGAAACCTTCGGAAACACGATGTGCGCGCCCTTCAGCCGGCCGCCGTGGACGCTGGCCACCACATATCCGGCCTCCACGTCGATGTCCGCGCCCATTTGCGCCAGCGCCTTCAGATAGAGGTCCACCGGCCGCGTGCCAATGGCGCATCCTCCCGGCAACGACACCTTCGCCGCCCCACAGCGTGCCAAGAGCGGTCCCAGCACCCAGAAGCTGGCGCGCATCTTCGATACCATGTCATAGGGCGCGGTGGTGTCCACGATGTCGCGCGCCACGTAGCGCACCGTCTCGCCGACGAAGCGCGATTGTCCCTGTCGCCGTCCGGCGATCATGATGTCCACGCCCAGATGGCCGAGGATCTTTTGCAGCTGCGCCACGTCGGCCAGTCGCGGCATGTTGTGCAGGGTCAGCGTCTCGTCCGTCAGCAGCGTCGCGATCATCAGCGGCAGGGCGGCGTTCTTCGCCCCCGAGATGTGGATTTCGCCTTCCAGCCTGTTGCCGCCACGCACCAGCAATTTTTCCATGCGGATTCGCCCCGGTGGTTGAACGTCGTTGTGCGTTGATATGCCGATGAACGCCACGCTTGGCAAGGCGCGGCTATTTTCCGTCGCCGGGGTTGTCGTCGCGGCCTGTTGTGGCGTCCTTCGCCTGGCGCCCCTGTCGCTGTTGCTTGCGCCGTTTCAGGTTGGCGCGCAGCCGCTCCGCCAGCTCTTTCGCGTCGGGTTTCTTTCCTTTCGCGGTCATGGTGCTCCCGTCACCCACTGTCATATACCAGAATGCATAAAGGACCACCCACCGCTCCGCGCCCCCGCCCAACCCCCAAAACATGAAAAACAAGGACTTGAGCGGGGGCGCGGGGCGGGTTGCACCGGTCAGCCCTTGTGCAAGCCGGTATAATACTCGTCATTCCGGCGAAAGCCGGAATCTCATGCCACGACCTCATGCGCCTGCCGCACGAGACCCCGGCTTGCGCCGGGGTGACGAGCGAATGATTGGCGCTCCCGGAAACATCCGCATCACAGCTCGTGATACTTGTCCGCCCGGCCCCTGGCCTTTTCCACCGGATATTTCCGCGCGTTCAGTTCGATCTTGCGCGCCGCCGCTTCCGCCAGGTCGATACCCGCCTTCTCGGCGATCAGCAGCAGGTAGAGCAGCACGTCTGCGCATTCCTCCTCCAGCCGCGTCTTCAGTGTCGCGTCCGCGGCCAGCTGCGCGTCCAGCTCCTCGTCCGTTTTCCACTGCGCCAGCTCCAGCGCTTCCGCCGCCTCCAGCGCCAGCGACAGCAGCAGGTTTTTCAGGCTGTGAAACTGTTTCCAGTCGCGCGCGTCGCGAAATTCGACGAGCCGCCGCGTCAGCTCCGCAAGGTCGGGACTGTCGGCTGTTCCTCTCTTGTTCATGAAACCCGCCTCCGTTCAGCGCCAGAAGGACGGTTGCAACACCACCAGCACGGTGAAGAACTCCAGCCTGCCCAGCAGCATGACGAAGGAGAGCAGCATCTTGGCCGCGTCCGGCATGGCCGCGAAGGTGCCCGCCGGACCGATCATCTCGCCCAGGCCGGGGCCGACGTTGGTTACCGAGGTGACCACCGCCGACAGTGCCGTGACGAGGTCCACCCCCGTCATCGCCACCAACATGCCAAACAGCCCCACCGTCATGAACAGCACCGAGACATAGGCGAACACCGCCATGGCGATGTCCTGCGTCACGGTGCGGTTCTCGTAGGCCATGCTCACCACCCGGTGTGGCATCATCAGCCGCTTCACGTAGGCGCCGATGGACATCATCATCACCTGGATACGGAAGATCTTCATGCCACCCGCCGTTGAGCCGGTGCAGCCGCCGAAGAACATGAAGACGAAGAAGGCCATGGCCGAAAACACCCCCCAGCCGGAATAATCGGCGCTGGCGTAACCGGTGGTGGTGATCACGCTGGTGACGTTGAAGGCGGCCAGCAACAGCGCCCGGTGCGGCGCCATGCCCTGCTGCCAGACGAGCCAGAGCGCGATGACCATCACGCTCGCCAGCAGCAACAGGAAGAACCCGCGCACCTGCTCGCTGCCGAAGAAGGACAGCTTGCGCTCGCGGATCATGCGCACGTAGATGACCAGCGGCAGGGCGCCGGAGATCATGAACGCCACCGCCAGCCAATGCAGCAGCGGGCTGGTGAAATAGGCGAACGAGGCATCATGCGTGGAAAAGCCTCCCGAGGACAGGGTGGTCATGGCGTGGTTCACCGCGTCGAACATGCGCATCCCCGCCAGCCGGTAGGCCAGCGCGCACAGGGCCGTCAGCAACACGTAGACGAAGGCGAGATAGGCGATGAACTGCCGCGCGTGCGGCAGGATCTTGTCCGAGCGGTCCGAGCTTTCCGTCTGGAACAGCTGCATTCCGCCCACCTTCAGGAACGGCAGCATGATCAGCGCCATGACCACGATGCCCAGCCCGCCGATCCACTGCGTCAGCGACCGCCACAGCAACAGGCCCTCCGGCAGGCCGTCAAGCCCCGTCAGCACCGTCGCGCCGGTGGTCGTCAGCCCCGAGACGGCCTCGAACCAGGCGTTGGTGAAGCTCAGGGGCTTTTCCATGAACATGTAGGGCACCGCCGCGAACAGCGAAACCGCCAGCCAGCTCGCCACCGTGATCACGAAGCCTTCCTTCAGCCGCACCCGTTCCGACCACGCATCGCGCGAGATGAGCACCATCATGGCACCGATGAAGCCGGTGATCAGCGCCGAGCCGGCGAACACCTGCCAGTCGGGGTTCGCCACCACCAGGTCGGCCAGCATCGGCGGCACCATCAGCACGGTCAGCACCAGCATCAGTGCCCCCACCACGAACATCACCCGGTAGGGGTCGACGGCCGCGCCGCCCTTGTCGACGCGGTGCGCGGCGCCACGTTTTTCCGCCATGTTGTTGAAAGTGCGCATGTGCGGCTTCGGATGATTGGCTTTGCTGGCCCTGGTGGCCCCGGGTGTTGTCGCGATCGAACCGGCGGCAAGCTATCACGATCCGCCGCCGCGCGCACCCCCATCGGACGTGGGTTCCGCCCCTGCCACATCCCTGAACGGGTCTGAGGCGTAGTCCACCCGCATCAGGTACAACCCTTCCGGCGGCGCCACCGGCCCGCAGGCAGCGCGTTCGCGGGCTTCCAGCGCCGCCCGCAGGTCGCCCGCCGTCCACTTGCCCTCGCCCACCAGCTTCAGCGATCCGACGATGGAGCGCACCTGGTTGTGCAGGAAGGAGCGCGCCGAACAGGCAACGTGGATTTCCTCGCCCGAGCGCGTCACCGCAATGGCGTCCAGCGTCTTCACCGGGCTTTCCGCCTGGCACTGGCTGGCGCGGAAGGTGGTGAAGTCATGCCGGCCCACCAGCGCCTGCGCCGCCTCGTGCATGATGTTTGCGTCCAGTGTCACCGCCACGTGCCACACCCGCCGCGCGTCCAGCGCCGGTGGCGCCGGGCGGTTGAGAATGCGATACAGGTAGTGCCGGCGCACGGCGGAAAAGCGGGCGTGAAAGTCCTCGCCCACGCGCGCCGCCGCCAGCACCACCACCGGCCGCGGCCGCAGGTGAAAGTTCAGCCCCGCGCGCAGCTTGTGCGCCGGCCAGTCCTTTGCCAGGTCCACGTGCGCCACCTGGCCGCGCGCGTGCACACCGGTGTCCGTGCGCCCGGCTCCCTGAACGCGCACCTCGCGCTGGCCGGCAAGCCGCGCGATGGCCTCTTCCAACGCCTGCTGCACCCCCAGGCCGTTGGCCTGCCGCTGCCAGCCGACGAAGGGCGTGCCATCATATTCGATCTTCAGGGCGTATCGCGGCATCGTGAAGCGGCCTTCTCCTCATCCGATGAATCGTCGGGCAGGGGCAGGCGTGTCCCCGGCTTCACCGGAAAGCCCCGCAGGAAGGCTTCGCGCGACACGGGCGCCTTGCCCTCGCGTTGCAGCAGGATCGGCCGGATCGCCCCCTCGCCGCAGGCGATGGTGAAATCCTCGTCCATGATCTCGCCCGCCACAGCGTCGCTGCGCGCCGCCTCCGGTGCCAGTTCGGCCTTCAACACCCGCACCCGCACCCGTTTCGCCGGGTCTTCCGGCCGCGCCAGCCACATCCACGCTCCGGGGTGGGGAGAAAGCCCGTGCACATGCCGCAGAACGGCCCGCGCCGGCCGCGAGAAGTCGATCCGCGCTTCCGCCTTGTCGATCTTTTCCGCGTAGGTCACTCCCACGCCCGGCTGCGGCAGGCAATCCAGCGTGCCTGTCCTTTCCAGCTCGGCCATGGCCGCCGCCATCAGCGCCGCGCCCCTTTCCGCCAGCGTGTCGTGCAGCGCGCCGGCGGTGGTGGCGTCGTCGATGGGCACTTCCACGCACCCGCACACCTCACCGCTGTCCAGCCCCGCGTCCATGCGCATGACGCACACCCCGGAAACCTCGTCGCCGGCCATGATCGCGCGCTGGATGGGCGCCGCTCCGCGCCAGCGCGGCAGCAGCGAGGCGTGAAGGTTGAAGCATCCATGCCGGGGGATCTCCAGCACCGCCCGCGGCAGGATCAGGCCATAGGCCACCACCACGATGACATCCGGTGCCAGCGCCGCCAGCGCCGCCCGTTCCTCGGCACCCCGCAGCGACGCTGGCCAGCGCACGGGCAGCCCCAACCCCCGCGCCGTCCGCGCCACCGGCGTGGGGCGCTCCTTCTTGCCGCGCCCGGCTGGCCGCGGCGGCTGGGTATAGACGGCCACGATCTCATGCTCCCGCGCCAGCCTCTTCAGGGTTGGCACGGCGAAATCGGGCGAGCCCATGAACACGATGCGCATGGCGCCTTTTCCTCGTCGTTGGAAAAATCCTTCCCGACAGGAAAGTAATACCTCGTTGCGCAAAGACTGACTGGCAGAACCATCCCGCGCCTCCATCCAAGCCCTTTTTTCACAATTTGGGGATTGGGTGGGGGCGCGGGATGGTT
>JALVRJ010000394.1 GCA_027031305.1 Hyphomicrobiales bacterium
GGAAATCGGCCGAAACTGCCGTCTTCCTGCAAAACCCATTACTTCGAGACGAAAAATACAACAGCAATATCAATGCATTATGAATACATCACGAGGGACGATTCAATCCTGGCCGGCGATGGCCAGCGCGATGGGAGTGGTGTCGCGTTCCGCTTGCGCGATGACCTCGGGCATGGCCGGGGGCTGGCCGGCGAGATGCTGAAGAATGGAGGCGTCGCGCACCGCGCAGCCTTCGGCATCGTCACCAAAACTCACGAACACCGGGCGTCCTTCCTGCTCCATGGCGCGTTCCATGTCCTTCAGGAACGGTTCGAGCCCGGCCAGGCCATAGCACCGTTTCTGCGCCTGAAACCCGTTGAGGCGGAAGAACACCACCGGCCCCGTCACCCACCATGGCGTGCGCCGCCCACCATGGTCGTGAAAGGCCATGCCCACGTCATGCTCTTCCAGCAGGTCGCGCACCCTGGCCGAATGCCAGCTGGCGTGGCGGAACTCGATGACGTGAGCCATGTCCTTCGGCAGGCGCGGAAGGAAATCGGCCAACGCCTCCTCGTCGCGCTTGAAGCTGGGCGGCAACTGCCACACCACCGGTCCCAGCCGGTCGTCCAGGAGCTCGATGCGCAGGAAGAAATGCATCATGTCGGTGAAGCATTGGCGCAGGCGCTTGCGGCGGCAGATCCGATGCGGCGCCCTCACCGCGAACAGGAAACCATCGGGAACCATCTCGCGCCAGCGCAGCACCATGTCCTCTTCCGGCAGGCGATAGCAGGTGGCGGTGAGCTCCACGGTGGCGAAGCGTTGGGCGTAGTGGCCCAGCCATTCCTCTTCCGGCAGGTCGGACGGATAGAACAGCTTGCGCCAGCCATTGCCGGCCCAGCCGGAAGTGCCGATGCGCAGCCGCTGCTCGTCCAACCGGTTCGTCATGCAAGCCCTGTTGCCGTCGTTGCACGTTCCATGGCAGGCTTGCATGGTGCCGTGCGCCGCGCAAGGCGCCATTTCACCTCATGAGAACGTCCGCGCGTCGCGAGAATGCCAATGCGCGCCATGTGGCAAGGGGCTGGCAAATCGTGCCGACGATCGTGGCTGGCACTGTTCGCGCTCCTGTTCCTGGCCCTGAACGAAGTCGCGCAGGCCCGCGACCTCCCGTCCCTGCCCGCCCCCGGCGTTTCATGGGACTGGCAACTTTCCCGGCCGCTGAACCTGTTTGCGAAGGTGCGGGTGATGGATCTCGATCCGGACCTGATTTCTCCACGGCAAGCGCGTCGTCTCGGAGCACGGAATGTCTACCTGATCTGTTACGTTTCCGTGGGGACGTGGGAGAACTGGCGCGCGGACGGAAAGCGCTTTCCCCGCCGCCTGTTGGGGCGTTCCCTTGCCGAATGGCCCGATGAACGTTTCCTGGACATTCGCCGGGTGGAGATTCTATTGCCCATCATGCGGGCGCGGTTCGCCCGCTGCAAGCGCCTGGGCTTTCAGGCGGTGGAGGCCGACAATCTCGATCTGCACGATCAGCGCACGGGCTTCGCCCTGCGCGCCGAAGACGTGGTGCGTTACGCCCGGGCGCTCGCCGAGCTCGCCCATGGCATGGGCCTGGCCATCGCCCAGAAGAACGTTCCCGAGTTGACGGTGGAGTTGTCATCCTTCATGGATTTCGCCGTGGTGGAGGAATGTTTCACGCAAGGGTGGTGTGGGAAAATGCGTCCCTATCTCGACCGCAACAGGCCGGTGTTGGCCACGGAATACGGCCATCATCAGCCCCACGCGTGGCGCGCCTGCGCGCAAGCGAAGCGGTTGGGCATTTCCCTGATTTTCAAGAGGCGCGCCCTCGACGCCTGGTGGCGCGATTGTGCTGATGTCCTGACGGGCGGGCATCGTTAAATCAGGCCTGCTTCTTGCGCCAGGCGAAGGGCCCGGCGCGCTCGTAGAGCCAGTAATATTGCGTCACCATCTGCTTCACCCTGGTGAGCCGATATCCCAGCAGGGCGAAGAACAGCATGACAAGGTAATCCACCAGCAGGTTCTTCAGTGACAGGAATACCTCGCCATACAGGGCGAAATGCAAAAAGCGCACGCCCCAGGCCAGCAGGAACATATAGATGAAGACCTGCCACAGCGCCCGCCACTTCAGGGCCAGCGCCCGGCCCGACATGTAGGCCGCGCCGGCGCCGATGATCAGGTCCAGCAGGATGAACACCCCCACCCGGCCGTCATACAGCCACGCCGGCATGGCGGATGCGAGAAAGTTGCCCAGTCCGTTCATCGGTCCAATCCTGTTGTCCTGCCCGTGCCACCGCGCCTAGGCGTGGCGGGTTCAGATGCCACCTTCCAGATATGCCGCGCGCACCTCTTCCCTAGCCAGCAGCTCCTCGCCGGTGCCGCTCATGGTGATGCGGCCGTTGACCAGCACGTAACCCCGGTGCGCCAGCTTGAGCGCGTGGAAGGCGTTCTGCTCGACCAGGAAGATGGTCATGTTGTGCTTCTCGTTGAGCTCCTTGAGCACCTCGAACACCTGTTTCACCAGCAGCGGCGCCAGCCCCAGGGAAGGCTCATCAAGCATCAGGAAGCGTGGCTTGCCCATCAGCGCGCGGCCGATGGCCAGCATCTGCTGTTCGCCGCCGGAAAGCGTGCCGGCACGCTGGTTCTGGCGCTTTTCCAGCACCGGAAACAGCGAATAGACGAAGGCGAGATCATCGTCGAAATGGCTGTCGGGAGCCAGCTCGGCGCCCAGTTGCAGGTTTTCCAGCACCGTCATGCGCGGAAAGATGCGCCGGCCCTCCGGCACCAGTGAGAGGCCACGCCGGGCGATGTGGTGCGTCGGCTCGTTGGTGATGTCCCAGCCGTCGAAGATGATGCGCCCCGAGCGGGCGCAAGAGCTACGT
>JALVRJ010000395.1:0-903 GCA_027031305.1 Hyphomicrobiales bacterium
GGTCGGCCGGAGAGGTCGAACCCGCCCTCGTGCGCCAGCCGCGTGTAGGGCAGCAGGGCGATGTCGGCCAGCGTCATGCCGTCGTCCACAAGCCAGTCCTGTTCGGCCAGGTGCGCTTCAAGCACATCGAGTGCCGCCTCGCCGCGCTCCACCCGCCAGTCCTCGCGCTCCTCTGCGCTGCGGCCGAGGTAACGCATGTGAAAGCGGCACACCGCCACGTAGGGCTCGTGCGAATACTGCTCCCAGAACAGCCAGGCATCCATCCGCGCCGAAGCGAAGGCATCCTCCGGCACGAGGTCGCTGCCGCGCGCCAGATAGCGGATGATGGCGTTGGACTGCGCCAGCGTGCGCCCATCGTCCAGCGCCAGCACCGGCACCTGTCCGAAGGAGTTGAGCTTCAGGAATTCCTCCGTGCGCGTCTCGCCCTTGAGGATGTCCACCGACCGCCATTCGTGCGCCAGACCAAGGTAATCGGCCGTCCACTTCACCTTCAGGCAGTTGCCCGAATTCATGTCGCCATAGATTCGCATGACATGCTCCCGCCGCCCCTTCCGGGCGGTCCATTTCATTCCGCGGGCGGCACCGGCACGCCGATTTCCTTCTCCAGATCTCCTTCGCGTGCCTGGCGCTCGGCCAGTTCCTGCAAGGCGCGGCGGTATTCCACCGGCATGACCTTCACGAACTTCGGCAGGTAATCATCCCAGTTGTCGAGAATCTCCGCCGCCTTGCGCGAATCGGTGTAGCGTCTGTGGTTCTCCAGCAGGTAGCGCAGGCGCCGGGCGTCGTGCTTGTCCATCTGGTGCTGGATGTCCACAAGCCCGTGCGTTTCCATTTCGCCGCGGCGCAGCACGTCCTCGGCCGCCTCGTCCTCGGCCGGAATCGGCTCGACACCAACCATGGCGA
>JALVRJ010000395.1:913-8733 GCA_027031305.1 Hyphomicrobiales bacterium
CGATGCCGCCGGACATGCCCGCAGCGAAGTGGCGCCCCGTCGGGCCGATGACGACGACGCAGCCGCCGGTCATGTATTCGCAACCATGATCGCCGACGCCCTCGACCACGGCCCAGGCGCCGGAGTTGCGCACGGCGAAGCGCTCGCCGGCAATGCCGCGAAAGTAGACCTCGCCGCAGATGGCGCCATAGAGCACCGTGTTGCCGACGATGATGCTGTTTTCCGGGTCGATGCCCGATTCCTCCGGCGGGCGCACGATGAGCCGACCACCGCAGAGGCCCTTGCCCACGTAGTCGTTGGCGTCACCGATGAGATCCAACGTGACGCCCTTGGCCACCCACGCGCCGAAGCTCTGCCCGGCGGTGCCGCGCATGGTGAAGTGGATGGTGTCGTCGGGAAGGCCTTCGTGGCCGTAACGCTTCGCCACCTCGCCGGAGAGCATGGCGCCGATGGTGCGGTCGGTGTTCTTCACACGCACCTCCGCCCGCACCGGCTCGCCCCGCTCCAGCGCCGGCCGCGCCAGCCCGATGAGCTCGCGGTCGAGCACCTTGTCGATGGGGTGCTTCTGTTCCTCGCAGTGGTAGATGGCCACGTCCTCGGGCACGTCCGGCTTCTCGAACAAGCGGGTGAAGTCCAGTCCCCTGGCCTTCCAGTGCGCCAGAGCCTCCTCCTTGTCGAGGAATTCGGTGCGCCCGATCATCTCGTCGAAGGTGCGGAAACCCATTTGCGCCATGTATTCGCGCACCTCTTCCGCGATGAAGAAGAAGTAGTTGATGACGTGCTCCGGCGTGCCCTTGAAGCGCCGGCGCAGTTCGGGGTGCTGGGTGGCAATGCCGACGGGGCAGGTGTTCAGGTGGCACTTGCGCATCATCAGGCAGCCCATGGCGATCAAGGGCGCGGTGGCGAAGCCGAACTCGTCCGCGCCCAGCAACGCGCCGACGATCACGTCGCGCCCGGTGCGCAGGCCGCCGTCCACCTGCACGGCGATGCGTCCGCGCAGGCGGTTGCGCACCAGCGTCTGCTGGGTTTCCGCCAGGCCGATCTCCCAGGGGCTTCCGGCGTGCTTGATGGAGGTCAGTGGCGAGGCGCCGGTGCCGCCGTCCCAGCCGGAGATGGTGACGTGATCGGCGCGCGCCTTGGAGACGCCGGCGGCCACCGTGCCCACGCCCACTTCCGCCACCAGCTTCACCGAGATGTCGGCCCGCGGATTGACATTCTTCAGGTCGAAAATGAGCTGGGCGAGATCCTCGATGGAATAGATGTCATGGTGCGGCGGCGGCGAGATGAGGCCTACGCCCGGGGTGGAATGGCGCACCCTGGCGATCACCGCGTCGACCTTGTGGCCCGGCAACTGGCCGCCTTCACCGGGCTTGGCGCCCTGGGCCATCTTGATCTGGATCATGTCGGCGTTGACCAGATATTCCGTGGTCACTCCGAAGCGGCCCGAGGCCACCTGCTTGATGGCCGAGCGCATGGAATCGCCATTGGGCAGCGGCTTGAAACGGTCCGGCTCCTCGCCGCCCTCGCCGGTGTTGGACTTCGCGCCCATGCGGTTCATGGCGATGGCCAGCGAGGTGTGGGCCTCGCGCGAGATGGAGCCGAAGGACATGGCGCCGGTGGCGAAACGCTTGACGATCTCGGAAGCTGGCTCCACTTCCTCCAGCGGCACCGGCCTGCGACCCATTTCCTCCGCGCTCCTGATGCGGAACAGCCCACGCAGGGTGTTGGCCTCGCGCCCGATGCGGTCGACTTCCGCGCTGAAGGCGCGGAACTTCTCCGGTATCTTGCCGCGCACCGCGTGCTGCATGTTGGCAACGGCGGTGGAGGTCCACACGTGGCGCTCGCCGCGCACGCGCTGATGATAATGCCCGCCCACGTCCAGCAGGTTCTCCAGGTGCGGCGCGTCAGAGAAGGCAAGGTAATGCCGGCGGAAGGTTTCCTCGGCGATCTCGCGCAGTCCCGCGCCCTCCACCATGGTGTTGGTGCCGGCGAAATACCTGTCCACGAACGCCGAGTTCAGGCCCACAGCGTCGAAGATCTGCGCCCCGCAATAGGACATGTAGGTGGAAATGCCCATCTTGGACATCACCTTGAGAATGCCCTTGTCGGCGGCCTTCACATAGCGCCGCACGGCTTCCTCCGGCGTCACGTCCTCGGCGAGATACGGGCGCAGGTGCTCCAGCGTCTCGAACGCCAGATACGGGTTGATGGCCTCCGCGCCATAGCCCGCCAGTGTGCAGAAGTGGTGCACCTCGCGCGCCTCGCCGGTTTCAACCACCAGCCCCACGGAGGTGCGAAGGCCCTTGCGGATGAGATGATGGTGCACGGCGGAGGTGGCCAGGAGCGCCGGAATGGGCACCCTGTCCGGCCCCACCAGGCGGTCGGAGAGGATGATGATGTTGTAGCCGTCATGCACCGCGTGCTCGGCCTGTTCGCACAGGGCCTCGAGCGCGCGCTCCATGTGTTCCGGCCCGCGCTCGACGTGATAGGTGATGTCCAGCGTGATGGTGCGGAAGTTGTTGTCGGAGATGTCGCCGATGCCGCGAATCTTCTCCAACCCCTTGTTGGAGATGATGGGCTGCGAAACTTCCAGGCGCTTGAGCACCGTGTCCTCGTTCAGGCCCAGCAGGTTCGGGCGCGGGCCGATGAACGAGACCAGCGACATCACCGATTCCTCGCGGATCGGGTCAATCGGCGGGTTGGTCACCTGTGCGAAGAGCTGATGGAAATAGTCATAAAGCAGCCGCGAATTGTCCGACAGCGCCGGCAACGGCGTGTCGGTGCCCATCGACCCGATGGCCTCCTGGCCGGTGTTGGCCATGGGCGCCATGATCATGCGGATGTCTTCCTGTGTATAGCCGAAGGCCTGCTGGCGGTCGAGCAGCGAGACATTGGTCTGCGGCGGCTCCTGTCCCACCTCCGGCAGCTCGGCGAGCTTGAACTGCCCCTGCTCCAGCAGCTTCTTCCACGGCCGGCGGCGGGCCAGCGTGCTCTTGATTTCCTCGTCCGGGATGATGCGTCCCTGCTCGAGGTCCACCAGCAGCATCTTGCCCGGCTGCAACCGCCACTTCTCGACGATGTTTTCCTCCGGCACCTCGAGCACGCCCATTTCCGAAGCGAGCACCAGGTAGTCGTCCCTGGTCACGAAGTAGCGCGCTGGCCTCAGCCCGTTGCGGTCCAGCGTCGCGCCGATGACGCGCCCGTCGGTAAAGGCGATGGCCGCGGGACCATCCCACGGTTCCATGATGGCGGCGTGATACTCGTAAAACGCCCGGCGCTCCTCGTCCATCAGCGGATGCCCCTCCCACGCCTCGGGGATCATCAGCATCATGGCGTAGGGCAGCGAATAGCCGCCGTGATACAATAGCTCCAGCGCCGCGTCGAAACAGGCCGAATCCGACTGTCCCTCGTAGTGCACCGGCCAGATCTTCTCCAGATCCTCGCCGAGGATATCGGACTTCATGGCCATGCGCCGCGCCGCCATCCAGTTGACGTTGCCGCGCAACGTGTTGATCTCGCCGTTGTGGCAGATCATGCGGAATGGATGGGCCAGCGGAAATGACGGAAAGGTGTTGGTGGAGAACCGCTGGTGCACCAGCGCCAGCGCCGAGACCATGTCCGCGTCCGTCAGGTCGGGAAAATACTTCTCCAGCCGGTCGGGCAGCACCAATGCCTTGTAGACGATGGTGCGCGAGGAGCACGAGGGCACATAGAATTCTTCTTCCGACAGCCCCATTTCCCGCCGCGCGCGGTTTTCCACCACCTTGCGCGCCACATAGAGCTTGCGCTCGAAGTGATCCTGATCGCCGATCCCCTCGCCGCGACCGATGAAGATCTGCCGGCTTACCGGCTCGCCATCCTTCACCGACTGGCCGAGCTGCGAGGAGTCGGTGGGCACGTCGCGCCAGCCCAGATCGACCAGCCCTTCCTGCGCCAGCACTTCCTTCCACAGGTTTTCCACCGCCGCACGCTTCGCATCATCGCGCGGCAGGAACAGGAAGGCGATGGCATATTCCCCTTCCGGCGGGAGCGCGATGCCCAGCTTCTCGGCCTCCTTGCGGAAGAAGGCGTCCGGCAGCTGGATGAGAATGCCGCAGCCATCACCGGCCTCCGGATCGGCCCCCACCGCGCCGCGATGCTCCAGGTTGCGAAGGATCTCTAGCCCCTTCTCGATGATGCCGTGATCCTTCTCGTTGGTGATGCGGCAGATCATGCCAATGCCGCAGGCATCATGCTCATGGGCGGAATCGTACAGGCCCGAGCGGACACGGCCCGGCAGCGCCTCCACGGCGCGCGCGTTGGCCGGCGCGGCCTTGTCGTCATGATGCTCGATGCGTTCGTGCCTGGTCATGGTTCACCACTTTCCTCAACGGTTCTCGGCCATCGCGCCAGATCATCGCCTCGCGTTCCACCGGCCGCCAGATCGTTTCATCGACATTCCCGCTGTTCGGGTCGGCGCGCCTTCTCCGCCGCCGACGCTTCTCCAGCCTCTTCCGGCGGCGCCTTCCGGAGATCCGGACATCCGGCCTGGCGAAAAAAATAGGACAGCCTTTCTGTCCCAGTTTGGCGGTTATGCCAGAAAAGCGTGTGCCTTGGCAAGGCGGCAGGCGACAAAATCGCATCCCTCCGCCATCACGCCCGCGACACGGGGTGGCGAAACGCCCGGCCCGGGTGCATATGTTGAAGGCTCTCGCAATGCCATTCACACGGGGTGATATTCGCCATGCACTTCCTTTCCGACAACACCGCCGCGGCCCACCCGGATATCTTGCGGGCCGTCACGCAGGCCAACGCCGGGCACGCCCCCGCCTATGGCGCCGATGGCTTCACCGAAGAAGCCGAAAAACTGCTGGAAGCCACGTTCGACACCGACGTGCGCGCCTTTCTCGTCACCACCGGCACGGCGGCGAATGCGCTGGCGCTGTCGGCCATGACGCCGCCCTATGGCGGCATCCTCTGTCACGAGGAGGCGCATATCAACACCGATGAATGCGGCGCCCCGGAATTCTTCACCGGCGCCAAGCTCATCCCGCTGCCCGGCGAGCACGGCAAGCTGACGCCGGCCGGGGTCAAGCGGCGCCTGGCCGCCTTCGCCCACGGCGAGCATCAGGTGAAGCCGGCGGTGCTGTCCATTTCCAATCCCACCGAGAGCGGCGTGCTCTACACGCCCGGAGAAGTGCGCGCCCTGGCCGACCTGGCGCACGAGCACGACATGTTGCTGCACGTCGACGGAGCCCGCTTCGCCAACGCCGTGGCGGCGCTGGATTGCCACCCGGACGATCTCGCCGGACGCGCCGGTGTCGACGCGCTCACCCTTGGCGCCACCAAGAACGGCGCCCTGATGGCGGAGGCGGTGTTGTTCTTCCGCACCGCGCTGGCGGTGGAATTTCCACGCCGGCGCAAACGCGCCGGACAGCTCGTCTCGAAAAGCCGTTACCTCGGCGTTCAGTTCGTCGCCTGGTTGCGAGACGACCTGTGGCTGGAGCTGGCCCTGCATGCCAACGCCATGGCGCGGCTGTTGAGCGCGCGGCTGGAGGCCGTCGAGGCGGCAGACATCGCCACGCCAGTGCAGACCAACATGGTCTTCGCCTGGCTGCCGCGAAAACTGCACGAGGCGCTGGTGGAAGAGGGTGCGGAATACTATTGCTGGCGCGAGGAACACGAGCGCGTGCTGGCGCGGCTGGTGTGCTCCTGGCAGACCACGGAGGAAGAAGTGGAAGCCTTCGCCACTGCCCTCGCCCGCCACGTCGGCGCTGGCTGAGCCCCGCGTTCATGGCGGGCGCGAGGGGCGTCCCGGCGGCCTAACGAGCGCACGCCGCGCGGGCAACATGTCACGGGATGTTTTCATTCCCGCGTGTTTCTGCCACATTCCGATCGCAAGGACAGGGATCCGCGGGATCCATCGGGATTTGTCACAAGCAGGGAGGCATATACCATGGCCCAGCCGGTGCGCCGCGCGCTCGTTTCCGTTTCCGACAAGACCGGGCTCGTCGATTTCGCGAAAGCGCTGGTGGAGAAATTCGGGGTCGAGATCGTCTCCACCGGCGGCACCGCCCGCACCCTGAAGGAGGCGGGCATCGCCGTGAAGGACGTTTCCGACCTCACCGGCTTTCCCGAGATCATGAACGGGCGGGTGAAGACGCTGCATCCCGCCGTTCATGGCGGCATCCTGGCGGTGCGCGGCAATGCCGAGCACGAGGCGGCCATGGAAGAACATGGCATCGCGCCCATCGACATGGTGGTGGTGAATCTCTATCCGTTCGAGGAGACGCTGGCGAAGGGGGCTGATTACGACACCATCGTCGAGAACATCGACATCGGCGGTCCGGCGATGATCCGCGCGGCGGCGAAGAACCACGCTTCCGTGGCGGTGGTGGTGGACCCGGCCGATTACGACAAGGTGCTGGGCGACATGGAGCAGCACGATGGCGGCACCTGCCGGAAATTCCGCCGCAAGCTGGCGCAAAAGGCCTTCGCCCGCACCGCCGCCTATGATGCGGCCATTTCCAACTGGCTGGGGCGCGTGGTGGCGAACCCCGACGCCCCGGAAGATGCCTGGCCCGTTACCTTCACCGCCCAGTTCGTGAAGAAGCAGGACATGCGTTACGGCGAGAACCCGCACCAAAGGGCCGCCTTTTATACCGACCGCGAGGGCGCGAAGGAGCCGTGCATCGCCACCGCCGAGCAATTACAGGGCAAGGCGCTGTCGTATAACAACATCGGCGACGCCGACGCGGCGCTGGAGTGCGTGAAGCAGTTCGACGAGGGGCCGGCCTGCGTCATCGTCAAGCACGCCAACCCCTGCGGCGTGGCGGTGGCCGACAGTTTGCTGGCGGCCTATGACCTGGCTTTCGAAACCGATCCGGAATCGGCCTTCGGTGGCATCATCGCCTTCAACCGGCCGCTGGACGGGGAGACGGCGAAGGCCATCGTCGAGCGGCAATTCGTGGAAGTGATCATCGCGCCGGAGGTGACGGAAGAGGCGCGCGCGGTGGTGGCGAAGAAGAAGAACGTGCGCCTGCTGGCCACGGGCATGTGGGAGGGCGCGCCGAAGCCGCGGCTGGACTTCAAGCGGGTGAACGGCGGCCTGCTGGTGCAGGATGCCGATCTCGCGCTATACAAGGAGCTGAAGGTGGTCACCAAACGCGCGCCGACCGAAGAGGAGATGCGCGATCTCATCTTCGCCTGGAAGGTGTGCAAGTTCGTCAAGTCCAACGCCATCGTCTATGCCAGGAACAACCGCACCATTGGCGTCGGCGCGGGGCAGATGAGCCGGGTGAACTCGGCGCGCATCGCGCGCATCAAGGCCGAGCACGCGGGGCTTGAAGTGAAAGGCTCGGTGGTGGCCTCGGACGCCTTCTTCCCCTTCGCCGACGGCCTGCTGGAGGCGGCCGGCGCCGGATGCACGGCGGTGATCCAGCCCGGCGGCTCCATCCGCGACGAAGAGGTCATCGCCGCCGCCGACGAGCACGGGCTGGCGATGGTCTTCACCGGAATGCGCCACTTCCGCCACTGAGCGCGATCACGCAACGGGGGCCGACATGATAGTCGATCGCACAAGGGCATCTGCACTGGCGCGCCGGCGCGCCCGCGCCCTCCTGCTCGCCATCATGGCCTGCGTGCTGTGGCTGCTGACGCCGGCCATCGCGCCGGCGACCGCCCAGCAGGGCGCCATGCCACCGGCCAGGGCAACACCTGCCACCACTACCCGCGCGGGGGACAATGCCGGCGACGCCACCGCTACCATCGCGCCACGCCCTTCCGTGGCCACGCCCCCCATCACCGTGGCCAAGGAGCGCTATCGCCTGTTCGTGTTCGGC
>JALVRJ010000396.1 GCA_027031305.1 Hyphomicrobiales bacterium
CTTCGACGAGGCGCGCGAACACGCCACGGCGCTGGCGCGGGAGCGTGGCCTGCACATGGTGCCGCCGTTTCACGAATGGCTGGTGGCGGGCGTGGCCACCTATGCGAAGGAGCTGTTCGACGCCGCGGGTCCGCTGGACGCCATCTACGCGCCCATTGGCATGGGCTCGGGCGTGTGCGGGCTGATCGCCATGCGCGACATGCTGGGGCTGAAGACGGACATCATCGGCGTCGTGGCCGAGGGCGCGCCGGCCTACCTGCATTCGTGGGAGCGGGGCCGCCCCGTCACCACCCCCGTCGCCACCTTCGCCGATGGCATGGCCGTGGGCGTGCCGCATCCGCAGGCGGTGGAGATCATCAACGAAGGCGCGGCGCGCATCGTGGCGGTATCCGACGAGGAGATCGCCGAGGCCATGCGATTGCTGCACACGGCCACGCACAACGTGGCCGAAGGCGCCGGCGCGGCGGCGCTGGCGGCGCTGATGAAGGAACGCGAGACGATGCGCGGCAGGCGCTGTGCCGTCATTCTGTCGGGTGGCAACATCGACGCGGAGAAATACGCCGCCGTGTTGGGTGGGGAAACGCCGGCGCCGTGAGCAAGAGGACGCACTTCGTCATCCCGGCGAGAGCCGGGATCTCGTGCGATGAACTCATGAGGTTGAGGCACGAGGCCCCGGCTTTCGCCGGGGCGACGGGGCAGGTCAGATCTGCACCACGCCGGCGAAGACGCAGCCCGTCTTCTCCACCACGTGCTCGGCAAAGATGCTCTCCATGTGCGCCACCTTCAGGCCACGGTTGTGAACGGCTTCCTCGGCCATGCCGCGCACGATCTCCTCGGCCTCCTTGCCGGAGCAGGCGTCGGAAAATTCCATGATGACGCCGGCGCGCTCCGGGTCGTCCGGCCTGGCGATGGCCACCGCGGCGGCGATGCGCTCGCCCTTCACATCGGAGCATTTCTGGGCGTAGGCCGTGGGCACCAGCAGGCCCGGCGCCAGCTTCACCGGCTCGATGCGCTTGACATGCGGCCCGACGATGGACGACAGGCGCACCAGGTTCACGTCGGCGATGCCGGCGCGCAACAGGGCCTGGTCGAAGGCCACCAGCTGGCGTTCGGCGTCGCCATGGCCGGCACAGAGGAAATAGGCCTGCGGACGAAACAGGGCAGACGCGGCCAGCCGCGACACGTCGAAATTCGTCAGGTCATTGGTGTGGATGTTCATTCGGCGACCCTCCAGCCTTACGAGATGAACCCATCGCCACACGCCAACGCATATTCGTGTGACGACCCAGAGTCAGTCGCGCTTTCGCTCATGCATGTTCGGGTGAACCGGTTACGCCCGAGCCAGCGCCAGCAGGCGGAAACGATGCCCCGCCAGCCGCGCCCTTTTACCCGCACGGGGCCGCAAAAGCAACACCCATGCCCGGCGGCAACACCCGCATTCGCCGCATTACCGCCTTGCAGGCCATGCATGTGGTATTGCCCGGCCGGACGGCGCTCTTTATCGTGCCGGGCTGGAAACGAGGTAGAGAAACGGATGAAAAACGCCACGTTTACCGACGAGTTGAGCTATGCCGCCGCGTCGCTGGCGGATTCGGTGCGCAACCTTTACGCGCCGGCCCTGAGGCTGGGGGTTACGGGGCTGTCGCGGGTGGGCAAGACGGTGTGCCTCACCTCGATGGTGCACAACCTGATGAACGGGGCGCCACTGCCGCTGTTCGAGCCGGCGCGCGCCGGCCGGGTGCGGCGGGCCTGGCTGGAACCCCAACCGGATCCACAAGTGCCGCGCTTCGACTACGAGGAGCACCTGAAGCTGTTGACCGCCGGAAAGGAGCGATGTTGGCCGGAGGGCACCCGGCAGATGTCGGAACTGCGGCTGATGCTGGATTACGCGCCGGAGGGCGTGTTCAGCCGCGCCCTCGGACGGCACTCGCTGGCGCTGGACATGGTGGACTATCCCGGCGAGTGGATTCTCGACCTGCCGCTGCTGGACATGGATTATGAGGCCTTCTCGCAAATGGCGCTGGAGGTGGCGCAGGCGCCTCGGCGGCGGGTGCTTGCGGCCGACTGGCTGGGCCTGCTGGGCGAGGTGGACGTGGACGTGCCGCTGGACGAGACGGTGGCGAAGAGGCTGGCGGCGGCCTACCGCGCCTATCTGGCCCGTTGCAAGGAGGAAGATGGGCATTTCGCCGCGCTCATGCCGGGCCGGTTCCTGATGCCCGGTGACATGGAAGGCTCGCCGGCGCTGACCTTCTGCCCACTGCCGCCGAAGGCGGCGACGCCGCCGCGCGGCAGCCTGCGCGACGAGATGCGGCGGCGTTACGAGGCCTATGTGCATCACGTAGTGCGCCCCTTCTTCTTTCATCACTTCGCGCGGCTGGACGCGCAGCTGGTGCTGGTGGACGTCATCGGGGCGCTGGACGCGGGGCCGGCGGCGCTGGCCGATCTGCGCCAGACGTTGTTGCTGCTGATGAAGAGCTTTCGGCTGGGGCGCTCGCACCTGTTCGCACGGCGCGCCTCGCGCGTGTTGTTCGCCGCCACCAAGGCCGACCTCGTGCCTTCGGCCCAGCATGGGCGGCTCGAGCGCATCCTGGCGTTGTTGGTGGAGGAGGCGGCGAAACGGGCGGAATACGCCGGGGCGGAAATCGGCACCATGGTCGTCGCGGCCGTGCGCGCCTCGCGGGAGGGCAAGGTGAAGCACGAGGGAGAGGAACTGCCGGTGATCATCGGGGTGCCGGAGGCGGGAGAGCGGCTGGGTGAAAAGGTGTTCGACGGGGAAGAGGAAACGGCGGTATTTCCGGGAGATCTGCCGGAAAATCCACGTGATGCCTTGCGCGAGGACTTCACGGGCGCGTGGCGCTTTCCGCGCTTTCGACCGC
>JALVRJ010000397.1 GCA_027031305.1 Hyphomicrobiales bacterium
ACACAAGGGGCCGGCTGGAGCGTTCCAGCCGGCCCATGTGTTCCGGGGGCAAAGTCCTGTCGTAACGTCAGCGCATGGCGGTGACGGTGCCGAGGTATTTCAGCGGGTTCACCGGCGTGGCGCCCTTGCGCAGCTCGAAGTGCAGTTGGGCGGACCTCACCGCGCCCGTCTTGCCAACGGTGGCGATGACCTGGCCCTTGCGCACCTTGTCGCCGCGCTTCACCATCAGCTCCCTGGCGTGGGCGTAGGCCGTCACCCAGCCGCCCTTGTGGCGGATGAGGACGAGGTTGCCGTAGTCCTTCAGCTCGTTGCCGGCGTAGGCCACCGTGCCGTCGGCGGCGGCGCGGATGGGCGCGCCCTCCGGCGCGGCGATGTTGATGCCCTCGTTCTTGCCATTCTTCGTCTGGCCGAAACCGGCGATGACGCGGCCGTTCACCGGCCAGGCGAAGCGCGCGGTGGAAAGCTGCGGCCGCGGGCTGGCAAGGCGCGGCTGCCGCGCGGGCGCATCGGTGATGCGCTCTTCGTCCTTGCGCACCCGGGTGGGCGCCGATGGGGTCTTGCGCACGCTGGCGCGGCCCCCGGCGGCCGGCGCGGAGGGCGCGCGCGAGGCCATGCTCCAGCCTTCCGAGGCCGGGATGCGCACCACCTGACCCACCTTCAGCCCCTGCGACAGGCTCAGCCCGTTGTAGGCGGCGATCTTCCTCGGGTGCACGCCGTATTTGCGGCCCAGGGCATACCACGTTTCGCCCGGGCGCACGCGATGCCGGCGCGCGCTGGCGGTGTTCGTGGCCGGCCGCGCCGGGGCGGAAGCGGGCTGCGCGGTGGCGCGGCTGGTGGCGGGCGCGGGAGCATGAGCGGCGCGATGCACCGTCGGCGCCGGCGAGACGGGGTTCGCCACGCCCGGGATGATGATGCGCTGACCCACCTTGATGGCGGGCGAGGACAGGCCGTTGGCGGCCATCAGCTCGGCCACCGTCTTGCCATTGGCGCGGGCGATGGAAAACAGAGTCTGGCCCGGCTGCACGACGACGGCGCCGGAAGTGGCCGCGCCGCGCACGGGCGTGGTGGCGGGCGCGGCGGTGCGCGGCGGCTGCCAGGCGCTGGCGCTGCGGCGCACCGGCGCGGCATAGCCGCCATTGTCGCGCGCCCAGGAAGGCGTGGGCGTGCTCCACGGGCTGGAGGCATTGGTGGCCGGCGCCAGTGGCTTCGTCTCCACCTTGTCCGGCGCGACGGAAGCCGTGTTGTCGACGGGAGGATAATCGCTCAGGCGCTCGATGTCGGAGGAACAGGCCGCCAGCAGCGCCGCCGCGCCGATGGCCAGCGCCATGCGAGCCGATTGCGAAAGGAGAGGCTTGTTGGACATTGTTCTACTCTACCCCGGAACTGATACACACGAACTCAACCGAGAGCATCATGCTACCGCCAGCGTTAAAAATCCGTTTCAAATTTGATGAATGCGGAAAAAATCGCGTTTGCCATGAGCTTGTGGAAAGGCCACGTTGATCGCATGGAGCAGGGAGCCTGGTGCCGATCGAGGCATGGAGGGCGCGCCCCTTGCAAGGTGGCATCGATTGATGACGAGAGAGAGTCCGGTTATGAGGCATGGGGACATGTCGAGAGTTGGCACTCCCGAGGCATGACGATGAGAGCGCGACACCAGGCAGGTTGCCGGCCATGAACAGCTGCGTCACATGCGATCCCCTGGCTCAGGCCGTCGGCGAGAGCACCGCCCTGCTGAAGGCGGAAAATCTCGATGCCTGGTTGAGCCTTCTGCTGGCCCCCGCCGCCGCGCGCCCGGCCATGCTGTCGGCCTGGGCGCTGGTGGCGGAAACCACGCGCCTGCCGTGGCGGATCAGCGAGCCTCTCTTGTGCCGCGTGCGCATGGAGTTCTGGCGCCAGGCCCTGCTGGGGGAGGGGCGGGGCGACGTGCCGGAAGGCATGGAAGGAACCTCCCTGGCCATGCTGCGCCTGTGGCCGCCGGCCCTGCCACGAGAGGACATGGGCGAGGCGCTGGCGCACCTGAGCCTGCTGGCCGATGACGGCCTTGACACGTTGGGCGGGGCCCTCGACTGGGCCGAGGCGGCCTTCACCCCGCTGTTTGCCACCCTCCTGGCCGCCACCACGCTCAGCCGCGATGGACAAGGCGTCAACCCGCCGGACATGAGCGCGCTGGAAACACCCTTGCGCGCGCTGGCCCGTGGCTACGGCGCCGGCTTCCTGCTGCGCCGCGCCGCCCATCCGCGCCTGTCAACCGACGCGCCCTTGCTCGCCGGCGACCTGGCGCGGGAGAAGGCCGCGCGCGCCCTGGCGGCGGCAAGTGCCCGGGCACACGAAGAGGCCCGCGAGCACCGCTGGCCGAAGCCGCTGCTCTCCGCGCTGTGGCCCGCCAGCCTCATGCAGCTCTGGCTGCGCCGGGCGCAAGGGCGGACGGGGTTCCCCTTCATGCCCGCCCCCGCGCCGTCGCAGCTCGTCCGCCAGCTCACTCTCATCCGCCTCCGCCTCACCGGGCGCCTGTGATGCCAATTTGCGCATGGGCCGACCGGTGCGTCTCCGGAGCTGCCGCCCAACTCCCAAATTGTGAAGGACAGTGGTTTGCACGGAGGTGCGAGGTGGCGGGGAGGTTCTTGAGGCATTCCGGGACGTGGGCATCCCATCGCCAGTTCCATGCCGGGGGTGCCTCGGGGCAGGGGGGTGCCGACCATCATCGAAACGCCATTTATTGTGCCACGCCATGGAATGCGCGGCGCACAGCCACCCGTGTCCGTGGCCTTGTTCACCTGGCGGAAGATGCCTTGCCGGCGAAGACGACGCGCACGCCAAGCCCGCCCATCTCCGAGGGAAATAGACGCAAGGTGTAGCCATAGGACTGGAGAATATCGCCGACGATGGCCAACCCCAGCCCGCTGCCTCGCACCTGTTCGTCCAGCCGCGTCCCACGCTTCAGAATGGTGCCGTATTTTTCAGGTGGCACGCCCGGTCCGTCGTCTTCCACCACCAGGCACGGGCGGCCGCGCTCGTCCGTGCGCCCGCGCACGACGACGAGGCTCCGCGCCCATTTGGCGGCGTTCTCCATCAGGTTCCCCACGAGCTCCATCAGGTCGCCTTTCTCCATGGGCAGGACGAGATCGTCCTCCACATCGACCCGCCATTCCAGCGTGTCGTTCAGGGGTTTCAAGGCGCGGACGATGCCGTTTATCACCACCGCCGCCGGGGTCCTGTGCCTTGCCGCGCGCCCGCCATGGATCTTGCTGCGTGCCAGCTCGTGCTCGATATGGCGGCTCAACTGGCGGATCTGCTCCTCGATCTCGGCGGCGTCCTCGTGCAATCCACGCCGCCTCAGGTCGCGGGCCCGCGCCCCCAGCACGGCCAGCGGCGTCTTCATGCCATGGGCCAGGTTGCCGGCCCGCGCCCGCGCCTCTTCGATGGCCTTTTCCTGTGCCACGAGGAGCTTGTTGAGCTCGTCGATGAGCGGCGCCAGCTCGGCCGTGTCGGCGGCGGAGAGCTGCTTGCGCTCTCCGTGGCGGATGCGCTCCAGTTGTCGGCGCAAACGGTCCAGTGGCTTCAGGCCCCACAATACCTGCGCGGCGATGGAGACGAACAGGATGACGGCGAGAGCGGCGAGGCCGAAATAGAGCTGTCGATTGAAGCCTCTTTCGGCGGCCGTGATCTCTGCGTGATCGACGGCCACCACGAAGATGTAGCGCCGCGATGGCGCATCAACCGTATCCGTTCCTTCGCCACTGGTCGCCTTGGCCACGGGGCTTTCCAGCCATGCGCCCCGCACCAGGGCATACAGGTCTTCTTCGCGCGGACCTTTCAGCACGTATTCGTGCACACCCCCGCGCCTGGGCATGTCCTTGCTGATGGCCAGCGCGGAATCCCACAGTGAACGGGAGCGCAACAATGGCCTGACGCCATCATTCACCTGCCAGTAAAGTCCGCTCAGCGGCACGTTGAAGCGTGGGTCGCTCAAATGATCGGTCAGTTGCAGCTTGCCACCGGGCAGAACGCGCACCCGCGCGATCAACTGGTTGAGGTGATTTTCCAGCTCATGGCGCACCCGCGCTTCCACGCTTTGCTCAAAGGTATGCGAGAGCTGCCACGCCAGCAGCACCAGCGCCGGCGCCACCACCAGCAGCGACAACAGCAACAGGCGCCAGCGCAGAGAGCGCGGCATTGGCAAGTTGGTGTTCAGGCGCATGAATTCTCGCCTTCCGGGTTCACCAGCATGTAGCCATGGCCGCGCCGGGTCTGGATGAAACCGGGCCCGATCTTGCGCCGCAGCCGGCCCACCAGCACGTCAAGCGTGTTGGGGTTGCGGTCGGTGTCTCCCTCGTAGATGTGTTCCATCAGCTCCATGCGCGGCACCGCGCGCTCCTGGTGATGCGCGAGGTAACCGAGCAGGCGGTACTCCAGCGGCGTCAGGTCCAGCGCCTTGCCGTGCAGGATGGCGCGCGCCGCGCGGGTGTCCAGCTCCAGCGGGCCGATGCGGATGATGGGGCTGGCCAGCCCGCGCGAACGGCGGATGATGGCCCGCAATCGGGCCAGCACCTCTTCCATCTCGAAGGGCTTGACGACATAATCATCCCCACCGGCGTCGATGCCGGCCACGCGCTCCTGCCAGCTGCCGCGCGCGGTCAGCACCAGCACCGGGAAGGTGCGTCCCTCTGCCCGCCAGTTGCGCAACACGGTCAGCCCGTCCACCTTTGGCAGGCCCAGATCGAGGATGACGGCGTCATAATCCTCGGTGAAGCCCTTGAAGTCGGCCTCCTCGCCATCGAAGGCATAGTCCACCACATAGCCCGCCTGTTCCAGGTGCTCGCCGATATCGCGGGCGATGGCCTCGTTATCCTCCACGATGAGCACGCGCATGGAAATTTCTCCCGAGTCAGCAAACCTAGTGTCTGCCGGCCCTGAAATTCCGCTTCCGGCGCGAAATGGGAACACGCACTTTCCGCACCCGGTCATGCCTGTCCAGGATGCGGATTTCGTACCACGAGCGTCCCTTCTTGCGCTCCAGCCTCACGTCCAGCACGCGGCCGCCAAAGCGGCGCCGGATGCGCTCCAGGATACCGCGCAAGGCGCGGATATCGCCGCGCCTGCGGGCACGCCAGGCATATTCATGATCTTCCGCGCCCGCGCGCCTGTGGCGCCGTGAACGAATCCAGTTGCTTCCCCCGCGGTATCCGCGCCCCCCGCCATCATTGGCGCCACCACTGGCTCCACCGTTCGTGGCCGAGCCACCCCCGCCACCGGCACCGCCACTGCCACCTCCGCCATCATCGCTGTCACCATCGCTATCACTGTCACTATCACTGTCACTGTCACCGTCACCACCGTCGCCACCGTCGCCACCGTCGCCACCGCCATCATCGGCAAGGGCGGGCTGGACATGCGTCAGGGATGAAAAGGCCACGGCCAGGCCAAGCAATGCCAGGAGCAGCATCGCCAGCCGTAACCATCTGCGTGCCCCGTCGGGATACATGACACCACAATTGCTGAGGAACATTTCCGATTCCACCATCAATACATTTCCATCTGACAATTTTCTGACACGACCCGTCAGGGTATTGACATGCCTCATTTAGCAAGATCGGCACGTCGCAACGAAAGCAGGCGAAGCCTGTATCCAAAGTAACGAAATACAAAGAAGGAGAACCAGAACCATGTTGCGCAAACTGCTGATCCTCTCTCTGGCGGCTTTCTACGCCATCGCTGGCGGCATCTATGCGATCATGCCCGTCAGCCAGGCACTTGCTGGTCACAAGACCGTGAATTTCCATTCCAGCCACGACACGGATCATGATTCCGACCATGACACGGATCAGGATTCGGACAACGGGTCGTCGGGCGGCAATGGCAACAACGACAATGATTCGGATTCCGATTCTGATTCCGACAGCGACGGAAATTCCGGCGGCAATGACGGTGATTCCGGTGGCAACGACTCCGATTCGGACTCGGATTCCGATTCCGACAGCGACTCCGACGGCCGCTAAACGGCATTTCGGCCGGAAGCCGCATCGTGCCCTGGCTTCCGGCTGAGGGAGGGCCGCGCGTTGCCTTACTCGGAAGCAAGCCTCCTAGCCCCCCAGGTGGCGTGCGGCCTTCCTGATCCTTTGCATCCTCCTTCACCATGCGAATGGTGCTTGAACATGCCTTGCCCCCGCCGCCCCAAGCGCCTATCTGTGCGGCACCATGAGCGAGGGAAACGAAAAGGTGCTGCACGTCATCGGCGGCGGGCTGGCAGGCTCGGAAGCGGCCTGGCAGGCGGCCGAGGCCGGCGTGCGCGTCATCCTGCACGAGATGCGCCCCGTGCGCATGACCGACGCGCACAATACCGATGCGCTGGCCGAGCTGGTGTGCTCCAACTCCTTCCGCTCGGATGACGCGGAAAACAATGCCGTCGGCCTGCTGCACGAGGAGATGCGCTGCGCGGGCTCTCTCATCATGGCGGCGGCGGATGCTCACCGGCTGCCTGCCGGCGGCGCGCTGGCGGTGGATCGCGAGGGCTTTTCCGCCGAGGTCACCCGCCGCTTGTCGGAGCATCCGAACATCGAGGTGGTGCGCGAGGAAATCACGGGCCTGCCGCCAAAGGATTGGGAGCATGTCATCATCGCCACCGGCCCGCTCACCTCCGACGCCCTGGCCGAGGCCATCCGGGAGCTGACCGGCGAGGAGTCGCTTTCCTTCTTCGACGCCATCGCCCCCATCGTGTACGCCGATTCCATCGACATGAGCGTGTGCTGGAAGCAGTCACGCTACGACAAGGGCGGCGCCGACTACATCAATTGCCCGCTGACACGTGAGCAATACGAGCGCTTCGTGCGGGAGCTGCTGGCGGCGGAGAAGGTGGAATTCCACGAGTGGGAGAAGAACACGCCCTATTTCGACGGCTGCCTGCCCATCGAGGTCATGGCCGAGCGCGGGCCGGATACCTTGCGCCACGGCCCCATGAAACCCGTGGGCCTCACCGACCCGCGCACCGGCAGGCGTCCCTATGCCGTTGTGCAGTTGCGGCAGGACAACGCGCTGGGAACGCTGTATAACATGGTGGGCTTTCAGACGAAGCTGAAATACGGCGAGCAGAAGCGCATCTTCTGCATGATCCCGGGGCTGGAGAACGCGGAATTTGCCCGCCTTGGCGGCCTGCACCGCAATACCTTCCTCAACTCCCCGAAGCTGCTGGACGACCAGCTGCGGCTGAAGGCCGACCCGCGCCTGCGCTTCGCCGGGCAGATGACCGGCGTGGAGGGCTATGTGGAAAGCGCCGCCTGCGGCCTCATCGCCGGGCGCGCCGCGGCGGCGGAAATACTGGCTCGTCATTCCGGCTCCTTCTCTCGTCATTCCGGCGAAAGCCGGAATCTCGCACCGCACGCTCATGAGCCCGCCGAACGAGACCCCGGCTTGCGCCGGGGTGACGAGGTGGGCTTCACCCCGCCGCCGCCCACCACGGCGCACGGCGCGCTCATCCACCACATCACCGGCGGGCATCTGTCCGACAGCGCCATGAAGACCTTCCAGCCCATGAACATCAACTTCGGCCTGTTCCCGCCGGTGGAGGCACCCACGCGCGACGAACAGGGCCGCCGCCTGAAGGGCAAGGAGCGCACCAGGGCCCGCCGCCGCGCCCTGACGCGCCGCGCCTTGGCGGACTTTGACCAATGGCTGAAACAGCAAGGCTGAACGCAGTTTCAGACCCTTAGCAACTCCTGCGTTCTTATCGCCTGCCCGAATTCTCCATGCAGGGACGCCAGATTCACGTCATGCACGGTCTGTGCGTCAATGACGTGGCCATCGGGCGCCTCGCAGGCGAAAGCGTGGCAGGCGTCTCCGGCCACCAGCACCTGAAAGCCCAGATCGTGGGCCATGCGCGCGGTGGTGCTGACGCAATGATCGGTGCGCACGCCGCTGATGACCAGCCGCCCGATGCCGCGCTCCCGCAGGAACGCTTCCAGCCCCGTGCCGATGAAGGCCGAATGCACGCGCTTGACGAACACTGGCTCTCCATCCGCTGGCTGCGCGAAATCGCGAAAGGCGAAGCCGGGCCGCCCCTCGCGCAACGGCGAAGTTTCGTCATGCGAATTGTGCCGCACATGCACCACCGGCCAATTCTGCGCCCGCCAGTGCGCCAGCAGCCGCGCGGCATTCTCTTCGGCCTGCGGATTGTTGCGCGCCAGCGTTTCCGCCAGCTCCACGAATCCCTTCTGCCAGTCGATGAACAGCAGGGCGGTCTGATGGTTCATGACATTCCCTCCGGCATTTTCATTGCGCCGTGAGGGTGCGGTCTGCGCGGTTCTTGCACAAGGTTGCCGATTGCCATGTTTCTGGCATTCTGCAACCCTGATGTCTCGCCCATCACGAAAAGGCCGCCCATGAAACTGGATGACACGGACCGCCTGCTGCTGCGCCTGCTGGAGCAGGATTCCCGCCGCAGCCAGAAGGAGCTGGCGCACATCGCCGGCATCTCGCGCGAGGCCGTGCGCCGGCGCATCGCGCGGCTGCGGCGCGACGGCATCATCCGCCGCTTCACGGTGGAGGTGGACTGGCCGGAGGCAGAGCACGAAACGGCGAACCTGGCGCAGGCCCTGTTCCTGCTGCGGCTGAACGGCGTGCACTGTTCGCGCATCGCCGCCTTTGTCGGCGGCTGGCCGGAGCTGCTCGCCTGCTGGACGGTGAG
>JALVRJ010000398.1 GCA_027031305.1 Hyphomicrobiales bacterium
CGGCGGCCGCGCCCTCGTCAAAACGGCAATGCGCGCCGCCGGTGATACGCGCGATTTCGGCGAACGCGGCCGCCGCCACCGGATCGCGGCCTTCCTGGAACATGAACACCGGCACCCCCAGCAGGGCGATCTCGCCGGCGACTTGCGCCAGCGCGTCGATGTTTTCCTCGCACGCGTCACCGATGTGCACCGCCGCCTGCACCGGCCGCTTTCGCGCCTGGTTGCGCACGTGCCGCAGCACCCGGCGAATTTGCGTATGCCCTCCCCGACAGTCGATGCGGCTCATCAAGTCGGCCAGCCTGCGGGGGTCGTCCACCCATCCGGAGGCCTTGCACTCCTCGAAACCGCGGTAATAGACCAGTTGCACCTCAAGCTCGCCGATGTCCGCCGCCGCATGAAACATCTCCGCCTGCAAGTGCTGCGCCATGTCCCACGTTGGCTGCCGGCTCATGGTTGCATCCACGGAAAAAATCAGTCTGCCGCGCCGCCCCGGCGCCCTTGATGCTTGCGGCATGTGCGCCACCTGTTGCAAAAAGGCCTCCACCTCCGCATCCGTGGCCGAGGCGGCAGCGGGGCGTCCCTCCCTTCCCTTCGGCATTTTCCCGCTCATGCCACACTCTCCTTGTTGTCATGAGTCATGCGTCCGTTCGTGCATTATACTCCCCTTGAACTCGGAGGAGCGACACCATGAAGAAGATGGAAGTGGCCAGGACTATCGAGGAATTGCGCCTGCACACGGATGCCTGGCGCGATCTGGGATACGTCATCGGGCTGGTGCCCACCATGGGCGCGCTGCACGCCGGCCATATGGCCCTCGTCGAGGAGGCGAAAAAACACGCTGACGTGACCGCCGTTTCCATTTTCGTCAACCCCCTGCAATTCGGCAGGAACGAGGATTTCGACCGCTACCCCCGGCGCGAGGAAGAGGACCTCGCGAAACTGCGCGAGGTCGGCGTCGATCGCGTCTGGCTGCCCACGCGTGACGTCATGTATCCACCCGGCTTCGCCACCACCATCCGCGTCGGTGGCCCGGCCAGGGCGGGGCTGGAAGACGCCCATCGGCCCGGGCATTTCGATGGCGTCGCCACGGTGGTGGCCAAGCTGTTCAATCAGACCGGCGCGCGCGTGGCCGCCTTCGGCGAAAAGGATTACCAGCAGCTGCTCGTCATCCGCCGAATGACCCGCGATCTAGACATGCCGGTCAACATCGTCGGCGTGCCGACGGTGCGCGAGGACGACGGCCTCGCCCTGTCCTCGCGCAACGCCTACCTTACCGCCGAACAGCGCCGGACCGCTCCGCGCCTGTATGCCGAGCTGACGCGTGCCGCCGAGAGCATCCGCGCCGGCACCTCCGTCGAGGCCGCCGCCTTCAACGCCCGCCAGGCATTGGAAGATGCCGGATTCACGGTGGATTACTGCGAGGTGCGCAACGCCGAAACGCTCAAGTCCGTGAAGGACCAACGCCACGAGTCCTTGCGCATTCTCGCCGCCGCCAGACTTGGCGATGTGCGGCTCATCGACAATATTCCCGTGTGAACGACGTCATGATTGATCCCGTGAAACGCAAGACAAGGAAGGGGGCCGACGATGCGCTTTCTGCATACCATGGTGCGCATTTCCAATGTCGATGAAAGCCTGCGTTTCTATTGCGATCTGCTTGGCCTGGAGGAAACCCGGCGCAAGGACAACGAGAAGGGCCGCTATACCCTCATTTTTCTCGCCGCGCCGGAAAACCCCGACGTCGAGTTGGAGCTGACCTACAACTGGGATGAACACGAATACAGCCAGGGCTGCCGCAACTTCGGCCACCTGGCCTTCGCCGTGGACGACATATACGAAACCTGCCAGCGGTTGATGGACGGTGGCGTCACCATCAACCGCCCGCCACGCGACGGCCGCATGGCCTTCGTCAAATCGCCCGACGGCATCTCCATCGAACTGTTGCAGAAGGGCGGGCCGTTGCCCCCCAGGTCGCCGTGGAAGGACATGCCCAACACCGGCACGTGGTAATGCCCCCCTTGACGACCTCCCCGGCCCATGTCTCTGTCTCGGGCCAGCGGAGCCGACGGACGATTTTCCGAAATCACGAACACCACAAGCACGGG
This sequence comes from Hyphomicrobiales bacterium, assembly GCA_027031305.1. Lineage (GTDB taxonomy): Bacteria > Pseudomonadota > Alphaproteobacteria > Rhizobiales > Aestuariivirgaceae > Thermopetrobacter. The sequence goes on from JALVRJ010000398.1 coordinate 2,106, forward strand.
CCAGGTTGCCATGAACATCGAAACCACGTCCTCTCGCGCCACGCCACCGCTGTCGGAGGTATTCTTCTCCCGCGCGTTCCGCCCCTTCTTTTTCGGCGCCGGACTGTTCGGCGGTCTGCTCATCATCCTCTGGCTGGTCATGCTCACGGGCGCCTTCGAGCCTCCCTCGCACCTTTCCGCCCGCGACTGGCACGTTCACGAGATGATCTTCGGCTACTTCGCCGCCGCCATGACCGGCTTCCTGCTCACCGCCGTTCCCAACTGGACGGGGCGAATGCCGCTGGCCGGCGCCCCGCTGGCGCTCTTGTTCGGGCTGTGGCTGGCCGGCAGGCTGGCCATGTTCTTCTCCGACATCGCGCCCTACACGGCCATCGTGGCCGACGCCGCCTACCTGCCGGTGCTGTCTTTTCTCATCTGGCGCGAGATCATCGCCGGCCGCAACAGGCGCAACATAGTGGTCGCCCTGTTGGTAACCGCGCTCATGGCCGCCAACCTTGTTTTCCATGCCCAGTTCCTGTTCGGGCCTGACACCATCCCGCTGGCCGAACGCCTCGGCCTGTCGGTGGCGGCCGGACTCGTCATGCTCATCGGCGGACGCATCGTGCCCTCCTTCACCCGCAACTGGCTGATGAAACAGGGCGTGCGCGACGAACCCTCCCTGCCGACGCCCTTCGGCCCCTTCGACAGGCTGGCCGTGGTCGTCGCCGCCCTGGCGCTCGCCGGCTGGCCATGGCTGGGCGAGCACCCGG
>JALVRJ010000399.1 GCA_027031305.1 Hyphomicrobiales bacterium
GGCCGGAATCGCCCAGGTGCGCCTGGCCGAACAGCAGCTTGTTGCGGATCTCGGAAACGTCCGTACCCTCGCGGATGAGCTGGAAATACCAGGCGCCGTCCACCGTGTCGCCGTAAAGCACCGCGCCGGTGAGCTTGTCGTTGTCGATGACCAGTTTCTTGTAAACGCCGCCCTTCTCGTCCTTCATGATGAGTTCGTCGGCGCCATCACCGCCAAGAAAGTTGCCGGCGGAGAACAGGTCGATACCCGTCACCTTCAGCTTGGTGGAGGTCACCGAACCCTCGTAGGTCATCCAGCCGCGGCCCGCCAGGTGATTGGCCAGCACGCGGGCCTGTTCGTAGAGCGGCGCCACCAGGCCATAGCACACGCCGCGGTGCTGCACGCATTCGCCGACGGCGAAGATGCGCGGATCATAGGTCATGAGATAGTCGTTCACGACGATGCCGCGCTCGCAATACAGCCCTGCCTCCTCGGCGATTTCCTTGTTGGGCACGATGCCGGCGGTCATGACCACCAGCTCGGCGGGGATTTCCGTGCCGTCCTCCAGCTTCACCGCGCGCACATGGCCATTGTCGTCACCGAGGATTTCCGCCGTCTTCGCCGGCATGACGAATTTCATGCCCCGCTCCTCAAGCGAGCGGCGCAGCATCTCGCCGGCTTCCTTGTCCAGCTGGCGCTCCATGAGCGTGTCCATCAGGTGAACGACGGTCACCTCCATGCCGTTCTTCATCAGGCCATTGGCGGCCTCCAGCCCCAGCAGGCCGCCGCCGATGACCACCGCGTGGCGGTATTTCTTCGCCGCCTGCAGCATGGTCTCGACATCCGCGATGTCGCGAAAGCCGATGACACCTTCCAGATCGTTGCCCGGCACGGGCAGGATGAAGGGGCGCGAACCGGTGGCGATGATCAGCCTGTCGTATGGCACGCGCCGGCCGTCGGCCAGCTCCACCTCGCGTTTCGCGCGGTCGATGGCCGTGGCGCGCACGCCCTTGATGAGCTCGATGCCGTTTTCCTCGTACCAGTCGGCGGGGTTGAGGATGATGTCCTCGATGGTGTTCTCGCCCGCCAGCACCGGCGAGAGCAGGATGCGATTGTAGTTCTCGTAGGGCTCGTCGCCAACGATGGTGATGGCGTAACGCTGCGGGTCGATCTTGAGGATTTCCTCCACCGCGCGCACGCCGGCCATGCCATTGCCGATGACAACGAGGCGCTCGCGTTCCGGGCTTGCTTGAATGTTCATGACTCCCTGCCGTTTGTCGGGACTGGTTGGGTAATTGCACGGGCGACGCCATCGGCCACCCCGTTCAGGCCTGCCCAAGGATAGCAAGGCCTGTGCCAAAAAGTGAAAAATCAGAAAAGCCAGAAAAAAAGACCATGAAATCAGATAATTATGGATTTCAATCAATCGTGGAACCAGCCCGCCGAAGCAAATTGCGAACGCCTAAAAAGTTGGCAAGCACAACCACGTATGTTCAAAAAATAAGCATAATAAAAATATGCACACAAATAAGGCATTCTCATAAGGCGATGAAATCACGCCAAAAAGGAAATTTTCTTCCACATCGCGGGATCTGGCACGCGGTTTGCCCCATGCTTGGCGTCATATCATGCTCTCGAGACGACCGATGGAGACAGGACCATGAGCAACGAAACTCCCGCGCGCCTCAACCCGCTGGCCTTCAACCGCCCGGAAATCCGCGTGCTGCATTTCACCTGGATCGCCTTTTTCATTTCCTTTTTCGTCTGGTTCAACCACGCGCCCCTACTGAAAATGATCCAGCAGTCGCTGGGCCTGAGCAAGCAGGAGCTGAAGACGCTGCTGATCCTCAACGTGGCGCTCACCATCCCCGCCCGCATCGTCATCGGCATGTTGGTGGACAAGTTCGGTCCACGCCAGGTCTATTCGGCCCTACTCGTCATCGGCGGCGCCATCTCCATCGCCTTCGCCCTGAGCCAGGACTTCGTGCAGGCGGCCATCCTGCGCTTCCTCCAGGGCTTCATCGGCGCCGGCTTCGTCATCGGCATCCGCATGATCTCCGAGTGGTTCCCGGCCAAGACCGTGGGCCTGGCGGAAGGCATCTACGGCGGCTGGGGCAACTTCGGCTCGGCCGCGGCGGCCATGACCCTGCCCTCCATCGCCCTGTTCTTCGGCGGTGACGACGGCTGGCGCTGGGCCATCGCCATCTCCGGCATCATCGCCATCCTCTATGGCGCCTTCTATTTCTTCGCCGTGTCCAATACGCCCAAGGGCTCCACCTATTTCCGCCCTAAGAAGACCGGAGCGCTGGAGGTGACCAGCCCGCGCGACTTCTGGCTGTTGCTCGTCATGAAGGCGCCGCTGGTGCTGGCGCTGGCCCTGCTGGTGTGGAAGCTGGGCCAGGGGGGGCTGAATGTCATTCCCTCCTGGCTGGAATACACCGGCTATGCCGTGCTGGTGGCGCTTTACCTGTGGCAGGCCTGGCACATCTGGGAAATCAATCACCACGTCTTCGAGAAGGAAGTGCCGGAGCTCGACCGCTACGATTTCCGCCAGGTGGCGGCGCTGGACATCGCCTATTTCGCCACCTTCGGCTCGGAGCTTGCGGTGGTGTCCATGCTGCCGTGGTTCTTTGCCGACACCTTCGGGCTTTCGCCCGTCACCGCCGGCCTGCTGGCCTCGGGCTATGCCTTCATGAACCTTCTGGCGCGGCCCACCGGTGGCCTGCTGTCGGACAGGTTCGGCCGGCGCGGCACCATGATGATCCTCCTTGCCGGTCTGTCCCTGGGCTATCTCGGCATGAGCACCATCGATTCCGACACCTGGCTGCCGCTGGCCGTCCTGCTCACCATGCTCTGCTCCTTCTTCGTGCAGT
>JALVRJ010000400.1:0-6592 GCA_027031305.1 Hyphomicrobiales bacterium
CTGCAGGCATCCAGCGCCGCCTGCGCCTGGGCCTTCGTCAGGCCCGCCTTTTCCGCCACCTTGGCGATCAGTTCTTGCTTGTTCATCCATTCGTTCCTTTCGTGTGTGGGTTCAACAACCACAGGACGACGTGCCCCCGGTCAACATGGCAGGCCGCCCCGAGAGACAAAACGCCACTTCGGCGGTCATTGAACATGAGCCGCCCAATGGCAACCGAGCAACAACCTGTCCGGCTGATTGGTGCCGCAAAACGATTGCTTCGCCTTATCCCCTGACATGCACGAAATGCTTACGCGGCAATCAGCATCGCCCTGTTGGCTTGCCAAACTTCGGCGCGGCGAGTCAAGCCGATTTCGGTGCATGGCCCGAGATTCACCTGCAAGACCCACATCCATTCAGCGCATGATACCAGAATGCATAAAGAACCACGCAGAAGCCCCGCGCCCCCACCCAACCCCCAAATCATGAGAAACAAGGGCTTGAATGGGGCGCGAGACGGTTTTACCGCTCAGCCCTTGCGCAACCTGGTATGACATGAAAAAGCCGCGAACGGGTGAAATCACCTCGTTCGCGGCCGGTGTGGTGGCGTCTTCGCGCCTTGATAGCGCATGTGTGCGCCGGCATACGCGATCAGTGCGCTTGGCGGTTGCCGGCCGCTTCCGCCTCGCAGCCCTGCTTCAGGGTGGCGGCACGGGCGGCTTCCTCGGCTTCCTCGTCCCACTCGATGGGCTTGGGCTTTTGCACCAGGGCGCGCTCAATGACCTGGTCCACGTGCCTGACCGGCACGATCTCCAGCCGCGACTTCACGTTGTCGGGGATCTCAGCCAGGTCCTTGACGTTCTCCTCCGGTATCAGCACCGTCTTGATGCCACCACGCAGCGCCGCCAGCAGCTTTTCCTTAAGGCCGCCGATGGGCAACACGCGGCCACGCAGCGTGATCTCGCCGGTCATGGCCACGTCGCGCCGCACAGGAATGCCGGTGAGCACGGAAACGATGGCGGTGACCATGGCGATGCCGGCGGACGGGCCGTCCTTGGGCGTCGCGCCCTCCGGCACGTGCACGTGGATGTCCTTCTTCTCGAACACCGTTGGCTTGATGCCGAATTGCGGCGCGCGCGAGCGCACGTAGGACGAGGCGGCGGCGATGGACTCCTTCATCACGTCGCGCAAGTTGCCGGTGACGGTCATCTTGCCGCGGCCATACATGTCCACGGCCTCGATGGTCAGCAGCTCGCCGCCGGCCTCGGTCCAGGCCAGGCCGGTGACGACGCCCACCTGATCCTCTTCCTCCATCTCGCCGAAGCGATAGCGCGGCACGCCGAGGAATTTCTCGAGGTTGCGGCGGGTGACACGCACCTTCTTCTTGCCGGTGGTCACCAGCTCCTTCACCGCCTTGCGCGCCAGCTTGTTGATCTCGCGCTCGAGGTTGCGCACGCCGGCCTCGCGCGTGTAGAGGCGAATGACATCCAGCAGCGCCTCGTCGGAGATGGAGAACTCGCCCTTCTTCAGCCCGTGGCTCTTCATGGCCTTGGGCAGCAGATGGCGCTTGACGATCTCCATCTTCTCGTCCTCGGTGTAGCCGGCGATGCGGATCAACTCCATGCGGTCGAGCAACGGCGGCGGAATGTTCAGCGTGTTCGCGGTGGTGACGAACATGACGTTGGATAGGTCGTATTCCACCTCCAGGTAATGATCCATGAAAGTGCTGTTCTGCTCCGGATCCAGCACCTCCAGCAGGGCGGCGGCCGGGTCGCCGCGATAGTCCATGCCCATCTTGTCGATCTCGTCGAGCAGGAACAGCGGGTTGCAGGTGCCCGCCTTCTTCATGGACTGGATGATCTTGCCCGGCATGGACCCGATGTAGGTGCGGCGGTGACCACGAATTTCGGCCTCGTCGCGCACGCCACCCAGCGACATGCGCACGAACTTGCGCCCCGTGGCCTTGGCGATGGAGCGCGCCAGCGAGGTCTTGCCGACACCCGGCGGGCCGACGAGGCAGAGGATAGGCCCGCGCAGCTTGTTGGCGCGCTGCTGCACGGCCAAGTACTCGATGATGCGTTCCTTGACCTTCTCCAGCCCGTAATGCTCGGCATCGAGCACCTTCTGGGCGTAGTCGAGGTCCTTCTTCACGCGCGAGCACTTGCCCCAGGGCAGCGAGAGCAACCATTCGAGATAATTGCGCACCACGGTGGCCTCGGCCGACATGGGCGACATCTGGCGCAGCTTCTTCAGCTCGGCCTCGGCCTTCTCGCGCGCCTCCTTGGAAAGCTTCGCCTTCCTGATGCGCTCCTCCAGCTCGGCCAGCTCGTCTTCGCCTTCGCCGCCCAGCTCCTTCTGAATGGCCTTCATCTGCTCACTCAGATAGTATTCGCGCTGGGACTTCTCCATCTGCTTCTTGACGCGGTTGCGGATGCGCTTCTCCACCTGCATGACGGAGATCTCGCCCTCCATCACGCCGAAAACCTTCTGCAACCGCTCGGTGACGTTGCCGATCTCGAGGATTTCCTGCTTGTCGGCCAGCTTGATGGCAAGGTGCGCGGCGATGGTGTCGGCCAGGCGGGCGGGGTCGTCGATGTTGACCACCGATTCCAGCGCCTCCTGCGGCACCTTCTTGTTCAGGCGCGCGTAGGTCTTGAACTGGTCGACGATGGTGCGCACAAGCGCCTCCGTCTCGCGTTCGTCGCCCAGCTCTTCCTCGATGGGCTCGACAGCGGCCTCGAAATAGTCGTCGGTGCGCACGTAGTCCTTGATGCGCGCGCGCTGGCCACCCTCCACCAGCACCTTGACGGTGCCGTCGGGCAGCTTGAGCAACTGCATGATCTGCGAGATGGTGCCGACGGAATAGATGTCTTCGGGCTGCGGTTCGTCGTCGGCCGGGTTCTTCTGCGCCACCAGCAGGATGCGCCGGCCACGGCTCATCGCCTCCTCCAGCGCCTTGATGGAGCGCTCGCGGCCAACGAACAGCGGCGCGATCATGTGTGGAAAGACAACGATGTCGCGCAGCGGCAGAACGGGCAGCCGCTCCTCCGCCTCGTTTCCGGGCGTTTCAGGCACGTTGATGGGATTTTCTGTCATGGTGATAGCCTGTTTCCTTTCTGAGTTCCCATGCGGGGTCCGGCCGCCGCCCGCCTGCCCCGCAGCCTGCATCATTGCGCCGGCAAAGGCCAAGGCGGGATGGAATCATGGTTTTCAGTATGCAGTCCCTTTTCCAGCATGGCCAGAAAAGAGGACGATTCCCGCACACGTTTCGACTTCTCGTTGCCGGCAGGGCGCCTGGGGCGCGGGCCGGCATGGGGCCGGATCGATGTTGATGGTCATGCACAAGATGGGTGCGCGAGGGGACATTTTCAACCTTTCCGTTGTTCACGCCAGCCGCCGTTCACTTCCTTTCCGCCCCCCGGATCCGGCTTGATGCAGCCTGCCTGGACAAAGCTTCCGGCGTCATTCGCGCGCACCCGTCATTTCGAGGAACGGAATGAAAGATCGGCAAGGTCAGGGCCTGGCGCGCACCTCTTCCAGCAAGCGGACGAGGGCGGAAGTGTCCTGGCGGCCGGCGCCCATGGCCTGCAACTGGGCGTAGAACTGATCCACCAGGGCGGTAATGGGCAGGGAAGCGCCGGCCCGGCGGGCCTCGGCGAGGCAAATGCCCAGGTCCTTGCGCATCCAGTCCACGGCGAAGCCGAAGCCGAACTCGCCGCGCGCCATGGTGGAGCCGCGGTTTTCCATCTGCCAGCTCTGGGCGGCGCCCTTGGAGATCACCTCCAGCACCGCCTCCACGTCCAGCCCCGAGCGCCTGGCAAAGTGAATGCCCTCGGCCAGGGCCTGTATGAGCCCGGCGATGCAGATCTGGTTGACCATCTTGGTGAGCTGCCCGGAACCGGCGGGCCCCATCAGGCGCACCTGGCGGGCATAGACGCTCATGAGCGGCTCGGCGCGGGCGAAGGCGGCCTCGTCACCGCCGCACATGATGGTGAGCACGCCGTTTTCCGCCCCCTGCTGGCCGCCTGAAACCGGCGCGTCGATGAAGGCCAGGCCGCGCGCCGTGGCCCGTTCGGCGAGCTCGCGCGCCACCTCGGCCGAAGTGGTGCTGTGGTCGATGAACACGGCGCCGGGCTTCATGCCGTGAAAGGCGCCGCATTGGCCCACGGTCACCTGCCGCAAGTCATCATCGGCACCGACGCAAGCAAACACGAAGACGGCGTTTTGCGCCGCTTCTTCCGGCGTTTGCGCGAGTTTTCCGCGAAACTGATTCAGCCAACGCTCGGCCTTCTCCCGAGTGCGGTTGAACACCGTCACCTCGTGTCCGGCCCGCGCCAGGTGCCCGGCCATGGGATAACCCATCACGCCCAGGCCGATCCATGCGACCTTGCAGGCGCTGGCGTCGTGGTCATTGGTGTTCATGGCGCCTGGTCCTCCCTTTTTCTCGCGCAGCCAGCCAGGCGCGCGGCCTGGAGCCGCCTTGCCGCCGCTTCCGCCTCGCGGAACGTGAGTTGCGCACAAGGCGCCGCTTTCGCTTGAGGCCGCCCGCGCCTTTCCTATAATCATCGTGGTGACGATTCGGCCAGAGGCATGAACGCATCAAGTGCCAACACGGGAGACATTCGTGAGCATAGAGCGGCAGAGCTTTCCCCAGTTCTTCATCACGGCGGAGGGCGAATGCCCCTACCTGCCGGGGCGCCGCGAGCGCAAGGTGTTCACGCACCTGGTGGGGCTTGAGGCGGCGGACCTGAACGACGTGCTCACCCGCACCGGTTTCCGCCGTTCGCAGAACATCGCCTACCGTCCGGCGTGCGAGGGCTGTCTTTCGTGCATTTCGGTGCGCATTCCGGTGGCGCGCTTCCGCGCCAGCCGCACGCAGCGGCGCATCATCCGCCGCAACGCCGACCTCGTGGCCGAGGAACGGCCGCCGCAGGTGGACCGCGAGCTGTTTCACCTGTTCCGCCGCTATATCGAATCACGCCATGGCGACGGCTCCATGGCCAGCATGACCATGCTCGACTTCGCCGCCATGGTGGAGGAGACCTTCGTCGACACCCGGCTCATCACCTACCGGCGGCGACTGGACAGCGAGGAAGGCCCGGCCGGCGAGCTGCTTGCCTGCTGTCTGACGGACGTGCACGATGATGGGCTTTCCATGGTCTATTCGTTCTTCGCGCCGCACTTGCCGAAGCGTTCGCTGGGCAGTTACATGATCCTGGAGCACATCCTGCGGGCCTCGCGCAGAGGCTTGGACTACGTCTACCTGGGCTATTGGGTGCCGGGTTCGCCGAAGATGGGCTACAAGGAGCGCTTCCTGCCGCAGGAGCGGCTCATCGACGATCGCTGGCTGCTGGTGGACAGGGACTGAAAACCGCCTTCCACGCAGCCCGTCCCTTGCCGTTTGTCGTGGCCGCTGACGGCATTTTCATTTCCTCCCTCGCCGCGGCCGGGCCATACTGGGCAAGAAAGCAACCAATACCAGAATGCATAAAGAACCACGCAGAAGCCCCGCGCCCCCACCCAGCCCCCAAATCATGAAAAACAAGGGCTTGGGTGGGGCACGGGGCAGTTTCACCGGTCGGACATTACGCAATCTGGTATAAGAAAGAGGGAGGAAACGATCATGCCGACATCGAGCCCCATGCGCGCATGGCTGCTGGCGCTGCTGCTGTGGCTGGCGCTCGTTGCCGCGCCGGCGCAGGCGAAGGAAGTGTCGCTGAAGCTGGCCAACCTGACGCTGCTGGGCAACCTGGAGCTGGCGGAAGGCGCGTCGCCGAAGGATGGCGTCTTGCTGATGGTGCACGGCACGCTGCGGCACAACGCGACGCAAACCGAGATCGACCTGCAACGGAACCTGAAGGAGCGCGGGGTGAGCTCGCTGGCCATCACCCTCTCCCTGGGCATCGACAGGCGGCGGGGCATGTTCGACTGCAACCAGCCCATCCGCCACCTGCACGACGACGCGGTGGAGGAAATCGCCGCCTGGGTGGAGTGGCTGAAGCAACAGGACGCGAACACCATCTGGGTGCTGGGCCACTCGCGCGGGGGCAACCAGGTGGCGCTCTATCTGCTGCGTCGGCATGACCCGGCGGTGAAGAAGGCCGTGCTGCTGGCGCCCATGAGTTACGATCCGGAGATCGCGGCGAAGAAATACGCAAAGCGCTTCGGCATGAAGCTGGACGTGGCATTGCAGGCGGCGCACACCCTGCTGAAGGGAGGGCGCGGCGACGAGCCGGTGAACTGGCGCGGGCTGATCTATTGCAGGGATGCCACGGGCACGGCCAGGGCCTTCCTGAGCTACCACGCGCCGCGCAAGGAGTTCGACACCCCCACCCTGTTGCCGAAGCTGCCCGTGCCGGTGCTGGTCATCGTTCCGGAGAACGAAGAGATCTACCCCGACCTGCCGGCAAAGATGAAAGAAGTGACAAGGACGGCCGGGCGCGAGAAAATCCGGGTCATGGTCATCGAAGGGGCGGACCACTTCTTCACCGAGTTCGCCTCCGAGGACGTGGCCGATGCCGTCGTGGAATTCCTGAAAGAGTGAATGGCACGGGAAATTCCTGCATGGAGCCGCGCGTGGGCACGTCGGGATATTCCTATCGCTGGTGGTGGG
>JALVRJ010000400.1:6602-8637 GCA_027031305.1 Hyphomicrobiales bacterium
CCCGATCCGGAGCGATTTCGCGCCTGGGCGGCGCGGGTGCCGGAGGACTTCCTGTTCGCGGTGAAGGCCAACCGGGTGATCACCCATGTCCGGCGCCTGCGGAATTGCGCCGAACCGTTGGGGGCCTTCTTCGACGCCGTTGTTCACCTGGGCGAGAAGCTGGGGCCGGTGTTGTATCAATTGCCGCCCACCCTGAAGGCGGACTTGGCGCTGTTGCGCGCGTTCCTGGCGGCGCTGCCGGAGGGGTTCACGCACGTGTTCGAATTCCGCCACGAAAGCTGGTTCACGCAAGATGCGCTCGAGCTGCTGAAGGAGCATGGCTGCGCCTTTTGCGTGCATGACCACGGCGGCATGGCGGTGCCGCACGCGACCACGTCCGGCGTGGCCTACTGGCGCTTTCATGGCCCCGGGGAACGTGGCGAATGCTATGGCGCGGCGCGGCTGGTGGCACCGGCGGGAGAACTGGCGGCGCTGGCCCGTTCAGGCAAGTGGGTGTTCGCATATTTCAACAACGATGCCATGGCCTGCGCGGTGAGAGATGCCGAAGAATTGATGAAGCTGATCTCGGAAAATGATTCCGAAAGCCTTGGCAAGTAGTTGATCGGGCTGTCCTTTCCGTCCATGGCTGAAAGACCGATTCATACCAAAATGCAAAAAGAACCACGCAGAAGCCCCGCGCCCCCACTTGGGCCCCCAAATCATGCAAAACAAGGGCTTGGGTGGGGGTGCGGGGCAGTCTCACCAGTCAGACATTACGCAATCTGGTATAATCCGGTATCAGTCATCGGAGCGCATGACGGCCTCGCGCTCCAACAGGCGCGCGAGGTGTTCGAGGCGCTTTCGCACCACCTCGCCGGCGAGGGCGGCGTTGTCGCCGCGCAATTCCAGCTCCAGCTTCCTCGGGGTGACCTTCAGCGGAATGCCCGGCAGGGCGCCGGGCATGGCGGCGGAGAGGCTGTAGGCCAGGCGCATCAGCGCCGCCAGCACGCGGGCGCGGAAAAGGCCCTTGTCGTCCACAAGTGCGGCGATGTCCACCGGCGGCCGGGCGCCGACACCCTGGTAGCGGAAGAATACCGCGAGCGCCAGGAAGGCGCGAGAATAATGATCGAGCCCGTTGAAATTCGCCTGCGCCACCAGGTTGAGCGCGCGGGTGCCGCGAAAGTCCGGGTGAGCGCGCCAGCCGATGTCGGCCAACATGCAGGCGGCGTAGCGCAGCCGCCGCCAGCGGGTGGTGCACTCGATGGCTCCGCCCTTGGCCAACTGGTCGGACCAGGCGCACAGCTCCAGCTCGTGCAGGGGCGAACGGGAGTAGCGCCGGGCGAAGTCCCAGGTGGCGGACAAGAGCGGATCGGCCTTGCGCACCTCCTTCGGCAGTTCGGAGAACAACAGACCCTCGCGCACGCCGAGGGCCGAAAAGATGACCCGCCGGGCGCCGGAAAGCTCCACCAGCCGGCCCAGCACCAGCGCGGCGGTGGCGATGAGCTCCGCACGGCGCTCGGAGATGATGCCGAGCGCGGAAAGCTCGTCCGGCGGCATTTCCACCAGCCGTTCCACCAGCCGCAGCAGCTCGTGGCGGGGAATGGTGTATTGCTGCACCACGCTCAGGGGATAGCCCGTCCAGTGCATGTGCAGCCGCGCGAGATTGCGCCAGGCGCCGCCGACGGCATAGAGCACGCGGCCTTCCAGTTTCCTGACCAGCGGATGGCCTTGCAGGCGGGCATCGATGAGGGCACGGATGCGGGCGAGGTCGCGTTCACCTTCCTCCGCCAGGCGCAAGGCGCCAAGGGGCAGCGTGTCGCCGGACTTCACCTTGCCCGCCTTCACCCGCACCAGCTCCAGCGAGCCGCCGCCGAGGTCGCCGACCACGCCGTCGGCGTCGGGGATGCCGGCGATGACGCCAAGAGCGGTGTATTTCGCCTCTTCCTCGCCGTTCAGCACGCGAATGGGCACGCCCAACACCTGTTCGGCACGGCGGGTGAAGTCCGCGCCGTCGCGCGCGTCGCGCACCGCCGCGGTGGCGATGGCGTGGATGCTT